>CAMKTI010000042.1 GCA_946415665.1 uncultured Clostridia bacterium | reverse complement strand
TTTCTTGCTATCGGTGTTAATCCATCTAGCTTTTTGTGTTGTATTTTTGTAAGTTTCATCTTTCTACCTTATCATTTTTTTTAGTCAATATATTTTTATTTTATGTGAATGCTATCTAAATTATCTAAATTTTTAACTTCTACTTTTCCTTTATCTTTATCTTTATCTTCATCATTATCGTTGTCATCGTTAATTATATTATTTCCGTCGTTATGATTTGGAAATGAGAAAGAAATACGTTTCTGCAAATCATTTTCGTTTAAGATATCTTTATATAACTTAAGCTCCCTTGAATATGAATCGTCAAGGCTAACATCGTCAACCGACTTATCATTCAGGAAAATAAAAAAAACAGAATGATCGCTTTTTTTTATTTTGATTCCAAGACAAAAAAACATGTTCAAGCAAAATTGATTTTATCCAGCTTTTTAATAATTTTAATTCTGATTATAATCGTCAAAATCATTTTTTTCTGTGTCAACTTTTTTTATATCTTTCGAGCTAACAAAAATGTTTATATCGCCTTTAATTAAACCTTTTATTTTTGCATCTATAAAGCCAGAAATTTTTCCTCTTGCGTGTCCATTTAAAATTACTGTTCCGGAATTATTTTTTATAATATCCGGTGTTTTAATATAAAACTTTGTTTTTTCGATTAATAAATCTCCAAGCAATAAAATTTGTGGTAAAGCACACATAACTAATATCATAGAAATAATTGTTCCGCGACCTAAACATATTCCAAGCGAAGAAATTGTTCCATTTGTAGAAATACATCCGATTAATAAACCAGCTGATGCAAGAATTGTACCGGAAGTTAAAATCGTCGGAAAAGATTGATTTAAAGTCATGATAATTGCTTTATCAATCGGCATTTTCTTCTTCAATTCAGAATACCTATTGGAAATAACAATTGCGTAATCAATATTTGCTCCCATTTGAATCGCATTTACTATTAAATAACCTAAAAAAAATAATTGTGAACCCATTAAATATGGAAAAGAAAAATTAATCCAGATACTACCTTGAATTACAAAAATCAAAAGTAATGGTAAGCCAACTGATTTAAAAGTAAAAAGTAAAACTATTATGACAAACAAAGCCGATAAAATACTTATCAAAATATTGTCCATTTGAAATGATTTTGAAAGATCATAGTCACTCATCGAATTTCCAACTGAATAAAAATTATTTTCATAATATTTTTTTACTATCTCATGCAATCTATCCAAAAAATTAAAAGTTTGTTCTCCTTCTTCAGGTAAATTTAATTTAACAAGCATCCGCGAATATTTTTTGCTTTGCAACTGCAATTTAGCTCTTTGAATTTTTTCATGCGCATCACTTATATCACTTACTATATTTTCATCATCCAAAGAAATTTTTTTTTCGTCTAACTGCTTATACAAAAATTCTAAAATATCTATCAAAGCAATTTTATAATTTCCTAAGTTATTTATAATTTGTGAGTAATATTCTTTATCCAACGCATACATGGAATACAAAAATTTTGCTTCAACATAATCAACATCAAACAGCTCTGAAAATTCTCTTGGATTTAATTTATCTGTCAACATATAATCATCTTTTGCTTCAACATTTGATAAACCAATCGTTTCTCGAACTTCTTTAGTATTTTCAATTTTATTAAGCAAACTTTTTTCCTTTTCATAACTTTCTGCTGGAACTATTAACGCAAGCAAATTTTTTCTATCAAAAACAGAATTAATTTTATCTCTTACAATTTGACGCTCATCTCTATTAAAACTCGACAAATCATTTTCACCAAAACAATATGGACACTTACTAGAAAAATAAAAACCAAAACACACTAAAATTACAAAAAAAAACGGAGCAATCCGTTTTGTTTTTAAAACCATTTTTCCCAATAAATTTATTTCCGGCACAAAATTTTTATGCACTGT
The DNA here is from genome assembly GCA_946415665.1 of uncultured Clostridia bacterium. Lineage (GTDB taxonomy): Bacteria > Bacillota > Clostridia > Lachnospirales > CAMVHY01 > CAMVHY01. The sequence continues at coordinate 11,218 of CAMKTI010000042.1, read as the reverse complement.
CTTATCAATTAACTTTCCAAATAAAATTAATAAACCTGGCATCAAAGTAAAAACACTTAATAAACTCAACAATATTGCTTTGATTAAAACAAATGCTAAATCCTGTCCGATTTTAAAATGCATAATCGTTAAAGCTAATAAACCTGAAATTGTTGTCAAACTACTCGACGAAATTTCTATTATTGCTTTGCTTAATGCATTTATAACTGCCTCGCGAGTTTCATTTGTTTTATGCTCTTCAGTATATCTATGACATAAAATAATTGCATAATCAATTGCCAATGCTAACTGTAAAACAACTGCCACTGAATTTGATATATAAGAAATTTTTCCGAGCATAAAATTTGTACCTTTGTTTAAAATTGCTGCTGCAATAAAAGTTATTAATAAAACAGGAACTTCTCCGTATGATCCCGAAGTAAATAACAAAACTAAAATAATTATAACCGCAGCTATTATTATTATTAAATTCATGTCATTTCCTAACGCTTTGACCTTTGAGTAACCAATCTCAGTTGAAATATATAAATCATAATTCCTGAACATATTTTTTATTTTACTTAAAGCCTGTTTAGCCAATTTACTATCTTTTTCCTCACTAAAATTTATATTAAACAAAGCCGATGCATTTTTAAAATGTTGTTTATCATTTTCAAAATCGACAGAATCAACGCCTTTTATATTTTCGAACTGATCTTTTATTTTTAGTGCACGATCATAAGAAATATTTGCAACCATCATATCCGCTGTTGCAAACGTTTTAAACTCTTTATCCATTAATTCTACACCACGTCGTGTTTCTGTATTTTGGTCAAGATATTTTGTTATATCTTCTTCAACTTCAACCCATCTCATTGAAAAAAGTGAAAATATGCACGTACAAATAAAAATCAAGAAAAATAAATTCCTTTTATCAACAATAAACTCTGCCACACTATAAAAAAAATTATTTTTAGATTCACGCATGCTTTTTCACTCCAGAATTTATTTAGTCATTAATTTTATCTTTTATAAACGTCATGCTTAATATCACAAAAATAAAAGCTTGAAGTGCGCCACTAAAAACATCGAAATAAATATGCAAAACGCCCGGCAATCCAATTTTTAAAATCGTTGGAAACAAATTATAAACCATACTCATAATTATATATCCGCCTAAAATATTTCCGAAAAGCCTAAAACTTAAAGAAACCGGTGTTGCGATTTCACTTATTATATTTAACGGCAATAATATAAAATAAGGCTCGACATAAGACTTAAAATAACTTTTAAATTCCGTTTTTATTCCCATGAAATGAATTAAAAAAAATGTTGTCAAAGCAAACATAAAAGTCGTTGCCAAATCTGCCGTTGGAGCCCGCAAACAAAACAATCCACTTAAATTCGAACACAATAAAAATGCAAACACACTAAAAAACCACGGACTGAAACATAAATATTTTTCACCCATATTTGTTTTTGTCATATTGTCAATTGATTCGATTATTAACTCAACAAAATTTTGTAATCCCTTTGGTACCATATTAAATTTCTTGATAGATAAATTTACTATCAAAGCAAAAATGCCCAAAAATAAAATTATGATCCACGTACTAATGATCGTGTCCGTTATCCAAATATCAATCCCAAAAATTTTTATTATCGCATGAACTTTATTGTTAAAATCCATTTTTTTCACTCCCATATTTTATTTTTTTTTAAACCCAGTGATATAAGCAGAAATCTGTAAAGAAAAAAGCCCAATCAAAAAACCTAGCAAACTTATATTTTTGCTCCTAATTACAAAAAATAAAAGCAAACCGGTTAAAAGATATCTTAACATATATTGCGCATAAATATATTTTTCAGCCGTTTTTGGCGACATGTCCAAAGATTTATTTATTGCTCGTTCCATTAAAATTAATTTTGTTATGGCAAAAGCAGTCCCAAGTGTAAGTCCTAAAATATATGGCAAAAAAGTTTTTACAAAACAAATAAATAATAAAGCAACAACAGAAACTAGAATCATATTTTTAATCATCTGTTTTGTCGTATCAGATATTTTTATATTTATCACCTCGGCATTTAAATTTAATTTTACCTTTAAAAAAATCATACCAAAAAGAATAATTGTATCCGAATTAATTTTTTATGTGCACTAAAAATATTTTTTCGCGCGTAAAAAAAATCCGCTGAGACAAATTCGCTTCAACGGATTCTTTTATTTTAAACTACAAAAACCAGATTTCAATTTTATTTTTGATTTCCTTTTTTAACTTCCGACATTGGAATCGAATTATTCTCTTCTAATTGATCATTGTTGATAATAATATTTTTTTCGCTCGTATCAATTTCTTCTTCAATTAAAATGTTGTTTTTTTCGGATAAATCTAATTTTTTATCTTGTGGATCAATAATCTGATTATATATTTTCTCTGCCAAAGTTTTTATATTATCTTTGCGTTTTAATTTTATTTTTAATTCGCCACTTTTAAATTTAATCATGTCTAAAAATTCAGATTGAAGCACATCTCTGCAATCATTATAGTTTTGATTTTTGTTTAACCAATTATCCAACAAACTTATTGCCTTATTATCGTTTGAAAAATCTTCAAGAGTTTCTATTACACCATCAAGTTTTTTTATGATTTCGTTGTTTGGAGCACGCAAAATAAAATCGACTACAAAATCTATTTTTTTCTCGCGACTTTTTTCTTTATTAAAGTTTTCGTCCTTTTTATTTGTTTTCAACCAATCAAAAAAATCTTTTCCGACATTGATATTTTCTTTTTGAATACCGTTTGTAACTTCGTCATAAACATAAACATAATTTTTAAAATCGAATTTATTATTTAGGTACGAATAAAAATTATTGCGAGCTTCTTTTTCATGTCTTATTTTTGTTTCGTATCCTTTTAAACTCAAAGGCAAAAAGATTTTTCCAAACACAATACCACCTTTGTTTTCAAACAGGTTTATCCAGTCTAACATCAACAGAAGAAACAACATAACAGGTATATAACGCACAAAATAAACAACTGAAATTTCTACCCAAAAACAACTTATAAAAATAGCAAATAAAACGAAAGATAAAATGCCAATAAACCATAAATATTTTTTATAAGATGATTTAATTATTGTCGACAGTTCGTGATATTCCGGGAAATCAAAATCTATAGTTTCAAGGATCGAAAGACGATTTTCTAAAACCAAATCTACTAAACTATGGTTGTAATTCAGTTTGTTATGAATTTTAAATAAATTAAAACCTAAAGAATCAATTCCTAACGGCAAACTAAAAGGTAAGTCATCATTCAAATTATATTTGATAAATGCCAAATTTCTAAAGTTATATCTATCTTCACTAAGAAATCTATGTCTAGGAACAGGCGAATCGAGACAAGACATCGCATTAATGATTCGTTTTTTTTCTCCATCCGGTTTTTTATTGATATGATCAAATAAAGCATTGACGCCGTGTAGATGCTCTTCTAGAGAATAGTTTAAAAAAGATAAAAAAGAAACATTTTTTTCCAAAATCAATTGAACTGCTGCCTTTAGTAAATCTTGATTTGGATTGAAACACGAACAACATGATATTGTATCGGGTCTGCATTTGATGAGTTCTAAATAAATATTTTTTCGGTCTTCTTCACTTAAAACATTATTACTTGCTATATAATCGTATATTACTAACATCCTGATCCTGGGGTTAGATTTTGTTAGTTCTATCAGTTTGATATAAAGTTTTTTCTTTTCGTCATTACTGCAATTTTTATTATTTATGCTGTTCAACACAGAAATTATTTTTTTTTCACTTGTGTAACCAAATATGCTTTTAATCATTTCGTTGTCTAAATTTTCCAGCAAGAACTGATTACCCACATGCTCAAATATTTTTTCTTTGCCGATATTAATTAAATCCAAAATAATTTTCTTTCGCTGTGCTTGTTTTTCTTCGTTTGTAAGATTTATTCCATAAAACAGAGATTCATTTGTCGCGGTGTCATATAACGATTGACAAAATTGCCAATCACTAAATGCACTACCTGTTTCTACACAAAGTTTTATACACTCCTTGACGGTATCACCAATATCTTTATCATTCAAATTCTTTATCAAAAACTCTTTGTCAACATGCTTACTAGCTATCGTGGCTCCAAAAGTTTTTATAAGCCACAAAGTTTTTTCAGCTTTCTGTGGGCAATAGATACGTTCGCCCTTTTCTAAATCCAGCGCATTGACTCTTTTAAACAAATTCTTTAATAAACAACTATAATCCTGATCTCCTCTTTGTTTATATAAATCAATACATGTTTTTAACCCTTCGTCGCTAAATTTGTCATAGTTATCAACAAAACGGTCCATTACCTCATGATAAGCATAATAACCAGGTGGACACATTTCCAATAAATACACATACCATTCTTCCATCTTTTTTATATCACTAATGTTTTTAAGACCATCAAAAAAATGAATTAAAGCCTCACCGTCAGTACACTCTTTCTTAAAATTTGGGTCAAAAGTATCCCAGTTGTCAATAAGAAATTCTACGTCAATATACCTTGACATTGCATCGGGAAAAACTTCGATCAGAAGAAATATATCTTTCTTTTGTTGTTCGAGATTATCATATTTTTTATTTCTTATATATTTGTACATATCGTTAACTTGGCTTATGGCGTTATTTCTAATCAATTTATAATAATATTTCATTTCTTCATCTTTTAAATGATCAAAAATAAATTTTGGTTCGATGTATTTTATACATTGCTCGTTATACCTCAATAGCGTATAAAAGTAATTCGTTTTATCTAATTTTGGTTCAGCAGCATACTTTAAATAATTATCATAATTGCAAATTTGTTTTATGACATTTACAGTTATTGGGCCATTTACAAAACTGGAATATTTTTTACACAATGTAAGATAACGTTCAATAACATCTAAATTTCCATACAAAAAACCTGGATCAACAAAATCAAACAACCTTAGCCAAGCATGACAATTGTCTTGCCAAAAATAACCGTATCCCCCAACATTAACTTTCTCTCTCTTCCAATCAAATAAATCAAAAAAGTAAAGGAAATTATTCTTGCATTCGGGTTTGTATTTCAAATTTGAAAGTATATGAGCGATAGCTGTCCAGTAAAATGGATAGTGTGCGTAATAAAAATCTCTAGCATCAACACTATCCTCGCATTCATCGATAATGATCTTAACATCTTGCCTATATAATGTTTCTAAGTATTCTTCTGCAAAATACGATGGTTCTCCACCTTTAAATAACATACCTAAAAGATTTTTTATAGGACTTTTTTGTTCTGCATCTTTTCCACCATCGCCAGGAAAAATCTTTCCATACAGATAGTTCATGCCGAGTTTTGATATCAGCATAAGAATTAATATTAACGCAGATTTTGAACTATGAAATTCATTCATATTGTTGATTGCAAACAAAATAAAACCGTAAAGATAATTGTCAATATCGGGTACATCACAATCTTTACTTACGCTGTCCAAAAAAAATTTCCAAACAACAGCAGAACCTTCTAAGCTATTTGCAGAACCTTCTAAGCCATTTAATGAAACTTTATCGTCACGCATATGCTCATTAATATCTAAAAAAGTTTTCTTAAATACATTGTAATTAAATACATTGTCATTTGGATCTACGACAATCTTTTTATGCAGAAAATTAGGATCCAAAAACAAAATAAGCATAGGTCTCTTTTCTAACATCTCGGTATAAATTTGTTCTGTTAACATTTCATTTATTTTACCGATTATTGCCTCAGGATTAATCTTATCTATTTTATCTGGATCAAAAAAAAATCGCATAATATTTCTTAACGGATTCTTATCCTCAATATCTAAATCTAATTTGTATTTTTGAATTATCTCTATAATACAATTCATACTATTACCTGTATTATTAATTTGTGTCTTCGGACTCTTTTTATTATCGACATTTGTAGTTTCTTTAAACATTGTATCTACAAAGTTGGAACATATACTAGGAATCTGTGTTTGTTCTAGAATTTTAATCACATATTCGTGAGATAAAGAACAACTTTTGCCATTAACAACTTCCTTGACAACCTCTTGCATTTCTTTATTTTCTGATAAATCAACAGATGAAATTTCGGTTTGCATCATTTGGTCAATTGCTTCATATATTTTCAGTTTTATTTTCAGTTTGTCATCTTTTAGCGCTTTCAATGTTTCTAAAACTTTCTGCACATTTTCGGTTTTAATATACTTGTTTAAAATTTTTCCAAGATTATCGAAATCAAAACCTAAATCACTAAACAAAAAAGTTTCAACTGAGGCCAGTAATTTTGTATCAACCAACTTACCAGGCAACATATTTTTTATCAGAACGTCTATCGCTTTCTTCAATATCGTTTTATTCAGCGAATCTTCTATTTTTATTAAAATTATCTCTATATCCTCGGAACTAAATGGATTATTAGTCAAAGATAATTTGAAAGTTTTAACCAATTGGTTTTCAGATTGAAGTTCTTTAAAGCCATATTGCTTTATTTTTCTATTGATTTTATTTACAGTCTCATTTGCAAAATATTTACCTAACTTAGTCGGTACTTTGAGCATTTCATCCAATTGGTTTTCATCTGGTTCCGAAAAACCATATTTCTTTATTATTTTTTTCATTTTATTTATAGTCTCGTTTGTAAAATATTTATCTAACTTGCCCGGCACTTTGAGCATTTCGACCAATTGATTTTCATCTGGTTCCGAAAAATCATATTTATTTATCATTTCTTTCATTTTATTTATAGTCTCGTTTGTAAAATATTCATCTAACTTATCCGGCACTTTAAGCATTTCGATCAATTGGTTTTCATCTGGTTCCGAAAAACCATATTTCTTTATTATTTCTTTTATTTTATTTATTTCATTTATAGAATCATTTGTTCTGACGGCTTGAAATTTCTTTATGGCTTCAATTTCTTCTATAATTTTCCCAAGTGTTTTATATTTTTCTTTGATATCAACTAATTGTGACCACAAATCATAAGAGATCCCATTTCTTTTAGTTTCTGTATTTTTTTTAGCTCGTTCTTTGAAAACATATTCAGGGTAATCTAGATCATTATAACCACTTACAAATGATATCAAAATATCTAATGGCATATCAAAAATATTTTTATGAATACAATTTGATGTTAGAGATGGGTAAACCTCGTCCATATAAAATCCTTTATTCAACAATTCAAACTCATTTACGGTAAAATAATATTTTTTTCCCTTTTCCAAAATCATTATTCTTCCTTGATCTTTAACTATATTAGTTTTGATTGAATTTTTTTTCAACAGATTGTTAACAGCGATAGATAACTGTGCAGCTGACCTCATTTTTACTTTTCGAGTATCAGCAAACTCAAACTCTATTTTTCTATTCATTTTCAAAAAATTGTCACCAAGCCAGAATACTTTTCTAAGTTGTTCAAAATCTGATTTGGTTATTTCATATTCTCTGCCAGGTTCAAATATTATTTTTGCTCCATCATTATATCGATCGCCAGAATTATTTTTCTTATCTTCATCACCTTTTGTAATTTTATTACCGAGACAAATTATTTTGTTAATCGAATTTATTTCTTCATGCGTGAAATCCTGTGATATATCCTTTTGCCGCGGTCTAAAATTTTCTTTTATCATATCTTCAGACCGTATGTCTGCTTTTAACTCCTTTGCAAATCTTAAAGTTATAATCTCGTCATTTTCACTTTTTTCATTTTCACTTTTTAATTTTTCCATAATGCAATCCACTCCCTTTATTTTGTGTCATATAGAAAAATTTTATCACATTGTTATTTTAAATGCAAATTATTTATATTTGCATAAAAAATGGTGTTAATGGACAATATTTATTGTAAATCACACATATCAGATATTTTTATATTAAATATTTCCACGCTTGCTCTTGGGATAGTGTAGACAAAATATAAAAAATATTCAAAAACACTACACCTGGGCATGATTAAAATAAAAAATAACGCCATTTAATACCCCCAATATTGATTCTAAAGTAAAATTTTTTGTTTGTTAAGTGGTAATCCAAATATTTTTATAAAATCAGTATGAATTCTAATATTTATTTGATTTTTTATATCGATAAATAAATTTACATGATCAAAAAATAAATTTTGGTTTAAAAGATTTTTTTAAGTCGAATGTTTGTAATTAATGTCAAAAAAAATTCATGTTATAATTTTTTCCGATCGGATAATTTTATAAAATTTTGTTGGTTCCGGTCGTTATAAAAAAAATTTTTGGAGGATTTTTGTATGAAGAACACGCCTCATATTAATCAAACGGCGGAAATTGCAGAAACAATTTTGTTACCTGGAGATCCATTAAGGGCAAAATTTATTGCTGAGAATTTTCTTAGTGATGTTGAGCAATTTAATGCGGTAAGAAATATTTTAGGTTTCACGGGAACTTATAAAAACAAAAAAATTTCTGTAATGGGAACAGGAATGGGTAATCCAAGCATTGGAATTTATTCTTATGAGTTAATAAATATTTTTGGAGTAAAAAATTTAATTCGAGTTGGATCGTGTGGAGCGATAAAAAAAGAAATAAATTTGTACGATATTATTTTGGCACAAGGTTCTTGTTCAGATTCGAGATATGCTGATCAGTTTAAATTATTGGGAAATATTTCTCCTATAGCGTCTTTTGATTTGTTACACAAAGCATATTTAACGGCGCAAGAATTAAATATAAAACCGTATGTAGGAAATGTTTTTGCAACAGATATTTTTTATGCTGATATGGAAGAAAGTTTAAAATGGGCGGAACTTGGAGTTTTAGCTGCTGAAATGGAATCGACAGCATTATATTTAAACGCAATGAGATATAATGCAAATGCACTGGCTATTTTAACAGTGAGCGATAATCTTGTTACTCATGAAGAAACAACGGCACAAGAAAGACAAACAGCCTTTACAAATATGATAAATCTTGCGCTTGAAACCGCAATAAAATTATAATTTGCGTAAAGGTTTTTATTTGGATTAGAATTTTTTTGGCAGTGAGTTTATTCCCGTATAAAATTAATTTTAATTTTTATTGAATTGAGCCGGCAAAAATATTTAAAATATTGAGTCGGTGTTTTTTTATTGTTTATTTTATTTAGATATTATCCATGACAAAAAACGCAGGAAAGATTTATTTACTTAACACAAAAAATATATAGATAAAACTAATCATGTACTTAAAAAAATATTAAAAAGGATACTTGACAAAAGAAAAAAATTAATTTAAGTGTAAAATGTTATGTAAAAAAGGAATTACATGGCAAAAAAAATAAAAAAAGAGAAAGAGGTGATATAATGGTGGTAGTAAAATATTCTTGTAGAAAACAAGGGAAACCATTATATCGGGGGCTTTTGGCATGGGGTGGTTATTTTTGATAATAGCCTCAATTGTTATGGCAAGTGGTACTGTAGTACTTTGTGTCATGCTTTGTCGCTGGCGTGGAAATGGCAACAATCAACCACAGGAACAAAATTTTTTGGCAGAAGCAGAACATGTACAAAATGATAGCCGAAATCCGATTATTGCAAATGAGTTGTCAAACGAAAACAGAAATGACGGGATGGCTCAAAGCCAAGAAAGTCACGGTTCATTAATGGAAAACGCACGGGAAAGTGAAAATAATTTAACTCCCGTAGCAGAATTGTCTAGCAGAAATAATATTATTTTAAATGCGGGCAGAAATATAAATTTGAAAGCGGGAGAAGATTTAGTATCAGCATTGAAAAAATTTGTGTTAAAAAAACGTTTTAGAGATTTTAAATTGCGGATCAAAGACAAAATTATACAAGATACGCAAAGCAAGTTTGATAGAGCATTAAGAAAAATCATGTTAAAAGAATATTTTCGGAGTTTTAATCTTCGAGTCAGAAAAAAAATTGCTGGTGATGAACAGGAAGCAAGTCAAAGTGTAATTGTGATTTTGAAGGATGCAGTTATGAAACTGCGAGATTTTGCAAAATTGCTCAACGAATTTTATGAAATTAAAGATCCGGATAAAGCTTGTGATGAACTACACAACAAATTGGTGGGCATTGACAGCAAATTATCGGATATATGGCAGAGTGTCGAAGAAATTAGGAAATTAATTCCGAAAACAAGAGATTTTGAACCAATGTTTTGCTTTTTAGATGTTTTAAAACATACGGTGTATAGCAAACAGTGGGTCAATATTATTGAAAAAAATTTTGATGAATATTTAGGAGAGTGTTATGTAATGGGTAATTGTTTTGTTAATAATAATCCAACAATAAAAAGAAATAATTTAGGGGCAGAGCTTCAAGAGTGGATCGAAACCACTTTTGGCAACCATATGAATTTTGATAAATTGATTGAAGAATATAATAATAATCAACAATTTAGAGAAACAAATGAACCGAAAATATTGCGATTGATGAATAAAATACGCGAGTTGCAAGAAAAAAACGAAGTATCAAATCAAAAAAATCAATTACTAGAAAATAAACAGTCAAATTTAGAACTTAATTTCGAAGAATATGCAAAGAAAAATGATGAAAAGTTTAAACAAATAGATAAGGAAAACAAGGAAAAGTTTAAACAAGTAAATGAGAAAAATAATGAAACTGACAGAAGGCTAGAATCAATAGAGCAGCAATTAGAAGAATATAAAAATAAAATCAAAAAGCAAGATCAAGAAATTGATAATTTAAAAAAAGAAAATTTAGAACGGAAAAGTGAGATACAATCTTTAGATAAAAAAATAGATAAAAGCACGCAAGATCTGTTGAAAATGATAAATGACACGTTCGCTAAAATACATGCCGAACTCAATTCAATTGACGAAAAATCTAAGGAAAGGGAGGAAAAATCTAAAGAAAGAGATGAAAGAATTGAAAAAGAAGCTAAAGAGAGAGATGAAAGAGTTGAAAAAGAAGCTAAAGAGAGAGATGAAAAAGCTGAGAAGGAACTTGCAGAGATAAAGCGTAAAAACAAAGAAAAACTTGAAGAAATAAAAAAACAAAATCAAAAAGAGATCGAAGAGATAAAGCAAAAGAATAAAGAAAGAAATGAAAAAGCAGATAAAGAGTTTGAAGAGTATAAAAAACAAAATCAAAAGGAAATCGATGAAATGAAAAAACAAACCGATGAAAAGATAAAACAAAATCAAAAAGAGATCGAAGAGATAAAGCAAAAGAATAAAGAAAGAAAT
>CAMKTI010000041.1 GCA_946415665.1 uncultured Clostridia bacterium | reverse complement strand
AAACGCTCAAGATTAGAAGAGCGTTTTTTGTTTGTGAAAAAATAGATTTTGCCTAGATAGGTAGCGTTCACATAAAATAAAAATAGATTGACCCAAAAAAAAGTGATAAAATGGAGACATTGAGCTTACAAATGCTAAAAGCTATTGCTTTTTTTATTTAAAATCTTAAGTTTAGAAACCATAAAAAAGTAAAAGCTACTTGATAAAGAGGATTATATATTTTTTATTGATAGTACCAGCATAAAAATTAGCCCAGATGCAAACAAAAATAATTATCAAGGAAAAAGTACTGGACATTCAAAAGAAAATTAGCAACGAAGTCACGTCTATGTTGTACATTTTCATGTTCAGGGGTTTTTATTTGTCTTCTGGCAATTTTTATGCACTCATGAAAAAAGAAAGCTACTTGAATCCATAGATTCCAAAAATAATAATTATTTTCTCATGGACAGAACTTGCAAAAATGATAAAACTTTAGCTTTAGCTAAAAATCACTGGTTTCTCACAATTGTTGCACCTAAAAAAAAATCGTATGGAGTTATGATAGACACCTTTATAAACAACGCAATAATATCGAATAATATTTTCTGAGATTGAAACATTTTAAAAACGTTTTTACTCGTTATGATACCCTTGATTCTATTTTTATTTCTACCACATCCCATATTCCTTGCTTTTACTTTTGTTTTACTTTTTATATGAACGCTATCTAAATAGATTTTTTTATCTATGTCAAATAGAAAAATTTGGCAAGGAATTGTAAAGAATTTCATTGAAATTCAAATATTAGTCACCCATCTTATCTCGTTATTAATAGTTCTAGCTTTGAAATTACTGACAAAAAATCTAACTGTCTTGTTCATAATAATAACTATCAAAATGTATTGGGCTGTCAAAAAAATTTTATAGAACAAGAAAATGTATAGCCAAAAATTAATCCGAAAAAAAATAATATATTGGATTTTAATAATTTCACACTGATTAAAAACATCTGTTATTACATGAATCCGATTCACATGCTACATATTGTTTTAAAGTACTTGCAAATTCTTTGATTTGATCTCGCGCTAGCTCCATAATATTTTCTCCGTTTCACTTTAATCAGTTTTTTTCTACACCAAAAATCATCCCAAAAAACATCAAGAAGTCTATCTCGAAACGTCTTTAAGATTATATCAATAAAAATATAATTTATCAAACATTTTATATTGTCTCTCTTAACATCAGAAATAAAAAACGGATTTTAAACTATTTCCAATGTGAATAAATAAAACAAACATTACAGAACAAAAAATCACACATCATTTTTGTTGCTGGAAATTAGAATCAAGTACTGGAAAAAGATTTATATTTATTTGTTCTTGATTTAAGTTGTTTTTTCCTTTTTCTGCTGAATTTAAAGTTTGACATTGTCCTTTGTTTTTTCTTTTTATTTCCGTTTTTGATTTTATTTTTTTCTTCTGCATCATTTTCTCTATTTCTTTCCGTTTGCTCATCAGACTTTCCTGTTTTCTCTGTTGTTCCTTTATTTCTAACTCTAGTTTTTCATGTGCTTCGATCATTTTTTCCTGAATTTGTTCCCTCCATTCACTTGCTCGCTGAACAATCTTCACATTACTTTCTTGTTTGAAAAATTTAATACACATATCATACAAATCCTTACCTTTTATGATTGTACGTACGAAATCACACATTTTTGTATTATAAGCCAAACGTTGAACAGGTTGACATTGATAAAATCGAACAAACTTATAAACAATCAAAGCTAGCCAAGCAATTAACAAGATATAAGCAATAATCGACCAACCTAAAAGCAAAGAACATAAAAACATAGGAAATAGGGAATGAAAAACTGCCCTTCGAACATATAACAAAGTATTGTCTTTTAGCTTGTTTAAAATGAACCCCGTTTTATTTTCATTATCATTTTGTTTCTCCTCGACTCCGTTTAATTCTTCACTGTTATTCTTGTTTAAATCGGTATTAATTTGTTTACTTTTCGTTTGATTTATCTGATTTATCCTTTTATCAACATTTTTGTAACGAATAACACATTTAACAACGTTTATTATAGGCTGAATAAACATCACATCTAAAAGAGCGTTCATAAAGAACAGCAATATATACCCACATCGTTTTTTGATTTTAAGATACCAATTCTCACCTTCTGCCTGATTTTTATCATCATTTTCAACTTTATTTTTAACTTGTGTCAAACTATTATAAAATTTATCAGATTCATACCCCAAAGCTTCGATCTTGGCTTCTAATTCTTTGTTTATATTATTTGTTTCTACCTTATTGGTATCAGTAAAATCGATGGATGATAGCTTTTGCTCAAAATCATTTAACTGCTTATCGATCTCTTTATTGTTGCTCTCAATGCTTTTACCATATTCTAATCCAAAAATTGCTTTTTCTGTAACATAATCTAACATATATGCGTCAAATTTGTCATTTTTTCCTGAAGCTAAACCAGTTATATAACAACAAATAACATAAATAAACGTTTCAACAGTTAATTTTTCTTCACCTTTATCTTCACCCGGATACTTCATTGTAACAAACTTACTAGGATCACGAAAATAGAAATCAAGTACATACCCAATTCTTTCTTTTATAAAACGAAGACGAGACGTTTGAATATTTGTACTTATTTCTCCTTCGGTTAACAACTGGATTGAACCATTTGATGCTGCGTTGTCAGATCCATTTGTTTGATTTCCTCCATTATTTTCATCCTGTTTGTTGCAAGAATCATCCACACAAAGATTATTAAATATAAACTCTAAAGTTTCATCATATTGAACTAATGAACTTAGTAACTCGGAAAATTTTTTTGCATCCGCATTTAATTTTTCGTTGATTAGATCATCATTCAAATCATTGTTTTCACTTTGATTCATAAAAAAACCTCCATAAATTGTAAAATAAAATTCTAAAATAGCACGTAAATACCGATTCTTTATCACGCAGAATAACTAAAACAAAAAGATGTACCAAAACCAAGTTTATAAACTTAGGTACACCAATATAATATATGGGCACATAATTTTTGTCAAATTTTTTTTTTACCTAACAAGATAAATATTAAATTTTTCCCATACAAAAATAAAAACTATTTATAAACAATAACCGTTTTTTACGTGTGGATAAAATAATTTTACAAAACATATTTTTCTTACTACAAATTTTCTATTTTAACAAAATTCAAATTCAAATTATCAGCAAAATTTATCCACTCATAAAAAATTTTTTGCATCACACTTTTTAAATCATGCCTTTTAATATTTTTATTAGCCAATAAATTTATTTTCGCAACACATTCACTTCCGATAAAAACTCTTGCGCGACCATAAATTTTATTTTTTTCAATCGGTGCCACTAATATTTTTGGCGTCACTATTTTAATACATAAATTTTTTTCTTCCGTTTTTTTCATTGGCACAATTACATCTTTTTCATAAATTAAACTCAAATTTTTCTCGCGTGCACGATTTATTTTTATCTTTTTCGCTAAACAATTTTTACATATTATTTTTTTATAAACATAATTTTCAAACCCATAATTTAAAATCTTTTTCGTATCAGCCCATTTTGCTTCTTTTCCTTTTGCTCCCCAACCGCTTCCCAAAACAACTGAAATTAATTGCATATCATTTTTTTTTGCCGCTCCAACAAAACAATGTCCCGCTTTTCCGGTAAATCCTGTTTTAATTCCGTTCGCCCCGTCAAATTCTTTTAGCAATCGATTTTTATTATTAACCACATAATTTTTTTTATCTGAACTAAAACTCACGCTTGGCGTATTTATTAATTCCACAAATTTATCATTTTTCATCGCATATCTCGCAATCATTGCCATATCATATGCCGTAGAAAAATGTCCGTCGCGATCCAAACCATTCGGAGTTTTAAAACTTGTGTCAAACGCACCAATTTCTTTTGCTTTCTCCGTCATCAAATTACAAAATCTATCAACGCTACCCGAAATTTCTTCTGCAATTACAACCGCCGCATCATTTGCTGACTCAAGCATTAACGCAAACAATAAATATTTTAATTTTATTTTTTCACCCGGTGTCAAATTTAATTTAACTTTTGGCACACCCAAAACACTTTTCGAAACTAAAATTTCTTTTTCCAAATCCAAATTTTTTTTTTCAAGCACTAAAATTCCGGTCATAATTTTTGTTGTGCTTGCCATTGCCAATTTTTCGTGCGCATTTTTTTCCCACAAAACTCTCCCTGTTTTGAAATCAATTAAAACTGCTCCCAACGCATTTATATTTTTTTTCTCTAAATTTTCTTTAGCCAAAACATTTAAATTCAAACAAAAAAAATTTATCAAAACAAAAATCCAAATAATAATTTTCTTTTTTCCAATCATAAAAAAAATCCGCCACAAGAATTTTATTTAACAAACATTATTCAGCTACAAATTTACTTTCAGCTTTTTTTAATAACTATATTTTTCTCTATCAAAAATATTCCTTGTACCTAAATAAATTTTTTAAATCCAAAATAATAATTTCTAAGCATAAAAAAAATCTGCGGCAAAAAATTTATTTTCACCACAGATATTTTTTTTATTAAATCTATTTTTATATTTTTTTTACACCAAACTCAACCTGCTCATTATTTATATTCCATTCTTTTACATAACCATCCAAATTTCCATTTATTATTTCATTTGCCAACGTTTCTTTTTTCAGCAAATCTTCATACTTCAAAAATATTTTTTTTATAAAATCGCCAGCATCATAATAAATAATTATTTTATCCATCACATCAAATTTTGCTTCTTTTCGCATATTTTGCACTTTGCTTATTATTTCCCTAACAAATCCTTCTTCTATCAAATCATCATCTAATTTTTTATCTAACACAACCAAAATATTTTTATTCTCACTCACAACAAAATCGCTTTTATTTTCCTTCTCAATCAAAACATCATCATAAAAAATTTTTACTTTATCATTATCAAAATCTAAATCAATGCCATTTTTTAATTCCTCAATAAAACCAAAATCATTTTTCTTCTCAATTAAAACGTTTCTTATTTTATTTATATACTTTCCACATTTTTTACCCAGATTTTTTAAATTCGGCTTTAAATTATAATCAACAAATTTTTTATCAAAATAAATTTCATTATCATCCATCACTTCTATTTCTTTAATATTCAATTCATCCAAAATAATTTTTTTATACTCATCATCCAAATTTTTTTTCAGCTTAACAAAAATTTTTCTGATCGGCTGTCTATTTTTTATATTCGCATTATTTCTAGCTGATCGTCCTAATTCAACAATTTTTAAAACCAAATCCATATTTTCTTCAAGTTCTTTATCGATCAATTTTTTTTCCACAACGGGATAATCTTCCAAATGCACACTTTCTCTTTTCGTTAAATTAATAAAAATTTCCTCAGTCATAAACGGTATAAACGGCGCACATAATTTTACGAGTTCAACCAAAACTTTATAAAGCGTTTTATACGCATTAATTTTATCTTTTTCCATTCCGCCAGCCCAAAATCTCTCGCGACTTCTTCTTACATACCAATTACTTAATTCATCAACAAAAATATTTATTAATCGCGAAGCTTCCGTGATTTTATATTCTCCTAAAAAATTATCAACGCTTTCTATCAAATTATTTAATTTCGACATAATCCATTTGTCCATTATATTTTCTAAATCCAAATCACTTTCATAATTATTTATATCAAAATTATCTATATTCGCGTACAAAACAAAAAACGAATACACATTCCACAGCGTATTAATAAACTTTCTCTGAATCTCTTTTAAATCCTCAAAATCAAATTTATTTGGCAAATATGGTGCACTATTAGAATAAAAATACCATCTTATAACATCCGCACCATAATTATCTAAAACTTCCCACGGACTCACAACATTTCCTTTGTGCTTACTCATTTTTTTTCCATATTTATCTTGCACATGACCTAAAACAATTACATTTTTATACGCTTCTCTATCAAATAAAAGCGTCGAAATTGCAAGTAAAGTATAAAACCATCCTCGAGTTTGATCAACAGCTTCAGAAATAAAATCCGCCGGAAAATTATTCTCAAATAAATCTTTATTTTCAAACGGATAATGCCACTGTGCAAACGGCATCGAACCTGAATCAAACCAACAATCTATAACTTCGCTAACCCTTTTCATCTTCTTTTTACACTTAGGACAATTTAAAAACACTTTATCTATAAATGGCTTGTGCAATTCTAAATTACTCAAATCATCGTCACACATATTTTTTAATTCCTCAACACTTCCAATCATATGCTCATAACCACATTCACATTGCCAAATTGGCAACGGCGTTCCCCAATATCTTTCGCGACTTAATCCCCAATCAACTACATTCTCTAAAAAATTTCCGAAACGCCCTTGCTTAATATTATCCGGATACCAATTTATTTTATTATTATTTTTCACAAGTTTATCTCTGACTTCCGTCATTTTTATAAACCATGAATTTCGCGCGTAATATAACAACGGTGTGTCACAACGCCAACAAAACGGATAGCTGTGCTCATAATTAAAACACGCAAATAATTTACCTGTCTCGTCTAATTTTTTAATAATTATTTCATCGGCATCTTTAACAAATTTACCTGCCAAATCTCCCATATTTTCTTTAAAACATCCGCGTTCATTAACCGGCTGCGAAAAAATTAAATTATTTTTTATGCCGACACGCGCATCATCTTCCCCAAATGCTGGCGAACAATGCACAATTCCTGTTCCATCCGTAAGCGTTACATAATCATCACATAAAACACAAAACGCCCGATTATTTTTTTTATTTCTTGCCACGTTATTCAAATCATAATTAAATAACGGCTCATACTCCATCCCCTCAAGCTCTTTTCCAATAATTTCATCCAATATTTTATAATTCTCAACAAAAATTTTATCTGCCAACGCGCTACAAACCACATAAACTTTATTTTTATATTCAACGCGCGCATATTTCTCATTTGGATTTACAACAAGTGCAACATTCGAAGGCAAAGTCCAAGGCGTTGTCGTCCACGCCAAAAAATATTCATTATCTTTATTTTTAATTTTAAAACTTGCAATCAACGATTTTTCTTTTACATCTTTATAACCTTGCGCAACTTCGTGACTTGACAACGCAGTTCCACATCTCGGACAATAAGGCACAACTTTAAATCCATTATATATTAAATTTTTGTCCCAAATTTTTTTTAATGCCCACCAAACAGATTCTATATATTTATTTTCATACGTAACATAGGGATTTTTCATGTCCGCCCAAAATCCCACGCACTCGCTCATATTTTCCCATTCAGATTTATATTTCCAAACACTTTCTTTACACTTATTAATAAACTTTTCGATGCCATAAATCTCGATTTGTTCTTTGCCGTCTAATCCTAATTCTTTTTCAACTTCTAGTTCTACCGGCAAACCATGCGTATCCCAACCGGCCTTTCGCGTTACTAAATATCCTTTCATTGTTTTATATCTCGGAATCAAATCTTTTATTGCTCGCGTCAAAATATGACCTATGTGTGGTTTTCCATTTGCTGTTGGCGGTCCATCATAAAAACAATAAACCTCTCGTCCATTACGATTTTTTACACTCTTCTCAAAAACATTATTTTCGTGCCAATAATTTCTTATTTTCTTTTCAATTTCACAAAAATTAAAACCGGGTTTAACTTCGGTAAACATATTTTTTCCCCCAAAAAATATTTTTTTTCATATTTTTTTATGCCGCCAAAAAATAAAAATTTAGCATTAAAAAATACTTTAATTATCATGATACATAATTTTTTTATTGCATATCAAGAATGTAAATCAGTTTTTTTATAACCAAAAAAATTAAATCAAAGTAAGATCTCTTTATTTTTGGTTTTTGGTTCTTTATTTTTTTTATGTAAACACTGTCCAGAAAAACAAGTTTGATTTCAAAAAAGTTTGGTTTTACAATAAAAATATAGCTATAGTAAACAACAATGATAATTGCCTATTACAAGAGTTCTAAATGTGGTATTATATACAAAGATCAGGGGAGGGCTATGTGTATGAATACATGGATAAAAATCTTTCCAGTGGACAGTGTTACAAATCTACTATAAAAAATCTTATCTCCTCTTGGGTATGATTTCACATTAGGCTTGGAGCGTTATTGAAGTCACACTTGTTTCTGCCATAAAATGAACTTCGTCCTGAAAAGTGATTATTGCCCCAGGAATTTTACTTATGTCGTTTAATTTTTTTTATATTCGTCACGTGCCTTCTCATTATCTTCTCCCAGTGAAGGATGTGATTGATGGTGTATACGTGAAAATCCAAGTTTATTGAAAATGCGCTGGCACTGGCGGACACTTAGTTCAACATCATAATCATATGTCTCTTTTATGTAATCAGAAAGTGTTATGCCGGCCCAAATATAGTAACCAGACTCATCTGCCAGTTTCAAAAGAGCATCTTTGATTTTTGCCATTTGCTCATTGTTGAGTTTTGGTTTTTTGCCAAGTTGTTTTTTCGCGCGAAGAGCCTCAAGCCCTTCCTCATCAACCTTTTTGATCCATTCGGAAAGTGTACCGTTGTGGAATTCCAGACAGGTTGCTTAACTCTGCTGCTATGGCAGTGCATTATAACATAAAGTTAACCATAGTCACACAAAGAATATATTTTGTATCGCCAGATTGATTTACTATTCTCTTGCCTTCGCGTAGCAGTCCTTTTGGATTTATAAAGTTCTTTGTATTCATACTCATAGCACTCCTCTGATCTTTGTATATAATACCACATTTAGAACTCTTGTAATAGGCAATCATCATTGTTGTTTACCACAACAACGAAAACGTGAATAAAAATGTGAACAAAGACGAATTTGAAAAATTTTATAACGGGTATTTTAAAAAACATGAAAATGATTGGGAGATAAATTATTATGGCACAGATTTGGATTTCTTTTTTAAAGCTTTTAAGGAGAAAATAATTGATATGTCGAAAAAATTAGATCAGCTTGTTGATTTTATCAAAAACGATTTAAAACCTCGAAATGCTATTGGAGATCATTTATCTATATTGACTATTCTTAAATTGATTAAATCCAACTCAGAGGATGATTTATTTAAAATACTTGAATTAAATCAACAAAAAAATTTATCGCCATATGTACTTTCGGAATGCGTGAATAAATTTGGCTTGGATTGCAACAGTGCTGAAAAACTATTATCTTTTGGGAAAAATTATGAATTATCCGACCTAAAAGACGGAGAAGATATACACAGAGATGAGGTATGTTATTTTTTTTGTCTGCTGTGGTGCGCGTTAAATAACACCATAACATTAACGCTATGGAACGATCCGGTTAAAAATCTCGAGATACTCCAAAAAATTTTCACTTATATCAATAAAGATATGCCTCAACTCAAACCTTTTTTTGGCAAAATCGATAATCAAGATAAATATATCTGGAGGGGATTGTTTTTTGAGCGTCTTGGTCAGAATTGTATCAAAATTTATTTACCGGAAAAAAAATCTGGTGATGGCGACATTAAACTTGAAATTGACTATTTTCAGTGGTTTAACCGATTTGTTTTAGACAAATTGAAAGATGATAATCTCGATGGATACAAAGAAAACTATAATAAATTTGTTTCGGAGTTTAGTAGTGAAATAAAAAAATATAATATCGAGATTACAGAAGATATAAAAAAACAATTACTGTTCGATGAGAAGTGGCTCGACAAAATTATATCACAAATAAATCAAATGAAATAGACAGATACAAAGAATAAAATCAATGAAATCAATGAAAAAGAAGTTAACACAAATAGATCGAGTAGCGCCCAAAATAATTTACAAAATCAGCCAATGAATTCGATCGAGTTGATCACAAAAATTTTATATCTTAAATTAATAGCAAAAATTTTTTTATACGCACTAACTGTTGTTGCTTTTTCCGTTTTGATTTTTAGCATTATAAAAGCATTTTGGCTTTTGGCAATATTATCATTTATACCTTGTTTTTGTTTTGCTTTCATCGCATATAAAATTAAATATAAAACGATTGATGAAAAACCTAATCAGATAAGTACTGGAGATTTAAATTATCCATCAAAAATTACTGAATCAAATAAAGATAATGAAAATGAATTAAATCCAATGTCTGAAAATGATAAAAATATTACCGGGGAAACAGACAAAAATGGTAATTTATTTTCTCCCAACCTAAATTACAAATAAAAAAGCCACACATTAAATTCTGTGTGGTTTTTTAGTTCAAAAATCCATACAACAAATTAATAATTTTAATTTACAACATCCAAAATCAATCTTCTTAATTTTGGCCTTTCGTTTTCTATATCAATCACGCTCAATAAAATTTCTTCTGCGCGCTTACATTTTTCTATATCGCTCGCATGAATTTCACAAATCTCATCATGTTCGTTTACATAATCTCCTAATTTTACTTTCATAATAATTCCGGCCGTGTAATCTATTTCATCATCTTTTTTTAATCTGCCGGCACCGGTTGCAATTGAAGCGCGACCAATTTCTGCCGCATTCATTTTATACACATAACCAGCTTTTTTTGCTTTAACAGAATATTTTACAGCTGCTTCTTTTATTTTTAATTCACCATCAAAATTTTTAGACTGCTGTTTTACGAACTCCAAAAATTTTTCGTAACCTTTGCCATTCTTTATCTGCCCCAACAACATTTTTTTTGCTTCTTCTAAGCTTTTAACTTTATTTCCGAGCAATAACATATATGATCCGAGCTCAATCGAAACATCAAGTAATCTTCCGGTTTTTTCACCTTTTAAAATTTCGATTGCTTCTTTTGCTTCTAAACAATTTCCGATATTTAAACCCAATGGCTCATCCATATTTGTTATTAACGCAACAACTTTTTTACCAACATTTCGTCCAATTGCAACCATTTCTTTTGCCAAAGCTTTAGCCGATTCAAAATCTTTCATAAAAGCTCCGCTTCCACATTTTACATCCAAAACGATTACATCTGCTCCGGCTGCTATTTTTTTGCTCATAATACTTGCGGCAATCATCGAAATATTTTCGACCGTTCCTGTTACATCCCGCAATGCATATAAAATTTTATCTGCTGGCGCTAAATTTGCAGTTTGCCCCATTACTACCAAACCGGATTTTTTCGCCATTTCTATTGCTTCTTGCATACTAAAATCTATTTTTAAACCTATCGATTCCATTTTATCAAGAGTTCCGCCTGTAAAACCAAGTCCGCGTCCTGACATTTTTACAACAGGCAAACCACAACTTGCAACCAACGGCGCCAAAACAAGTGTCGTCGTATCTCCAATTCCACCTGTACTATGTTTATCAACTTTTATTCCCGGAACTTCTGATAAATCTAAAATTTCTCCTGAATAAACCATTTCTTTCGTTATACAGGCAGTTTCTCCTTCGTTCATGCCTTTTAAAAATATTGCCATAAGCATCGCTGAAATTTGATAATCCGGAATCGATTTATTAACCGCGCCATTTATAAAAAATTTTATTTCCTCCGGCGACAACTCAAAACCATCGCGCTTTTTTATAATTAAATCAACCATGTTAAACATGTTTATCAAAACACGCTCCTAAATAAATTTTTTTTTGTTTCCAGCTCAATTATTTTAATTTTTATTTCATGAAAACAATTTGTTTCCGGAAACATATTAAATTTTATCTCATTAACATAATTAAGTAAACTCATGGCAAAATAATTTGGTGCATTAATTTTATTTGTTTATTACTTTCAAGCGAATTAAAAGCAAAAAAAATAACGCAAAACAAAATTGCCTTGCGTTGTTTTTATAAACTAACAAATTATTTTATTATTTTTATCTTGATCTGTAATTATTAAAATCATTATTCAAATCACTAATATCGGATTGCATGTTTGGAATACGATCTTGGTGTCTTACTTGCAGCATATTAGAACTTATAATAATTGTTTGCCGATTAAATTCTTCGGTATTTATTCCTTGTAGTGGATTAAATAATTGAGTGTTATACAAATGTGATATGCCATTATAAAGGATTGAAAAAACCATCAAATTCCAATTGTTTTGTAAGTTATTCAGCAAATTTATTAAGTTATCTCTAATCATATTTTTATTTTGTTCACTGACTTCCGTTTTTCTCGTAACCAGCGAAACATAATTTTCATTATCTTGTATAAATTGATCTGCAGAAATCCCGCTAATATCTTTTTTATCAACGGCCGAACGATAATCTTCAAATTTTTGAACCGTTTGAACTTCTTTATCATCAAAACCAAGATGCTCTTTTAAAATTTGGGCACGTTCATCTTTACTAAGCTGATTTTCTGGATGTTCCAAATTCAAAACAAATTTTATGGCTTGTATTTTATCCTCCGATGGATTGTATTTAAGAAGGAAAGTACTAATGTTTATCACTCTGTTAGAGACAAAGTTATATTGTGCAGTAGTTTGATCATAATAACCGCTTTCATATTTAGCTTGCTGAATTTTGTCTTCTTCTATACCATCATACTGATTTTTTTTGTCAGCCATTTTATTTGCAACATTTGTGCGATCCGTATCATAATAAACCCTGTTAAAATCATCTTTTGATTCTTGTTCACTTTTCTCCTGAACATCTTTATACTCTTTTTGTGATTTTAGCTCTGCAGCCGAATTTTCATCTAAATGATTAAGATTTTTCGAATCCAGAAAAAAACTCTCTGCATCCTCTCGATTTTTTTCATCCATCACAATAAAAACCTCCTCAAAAAATTTCTTTGTCGATAAAAAAATAACAACCGACCTAAATAATTATATCACGCAAGAAAACAAACATAAAATTTATTTTTTTATATTTAATTTACGTACAAAAAAACACGAGTATAAAAACCTGTGTTTTTATGTTTATCAACCTTCAAATTATTTTGTTGTCCTCTCACTATTTTTAACTTTGTCTTCTTCATCGAATTCGGTATTAATACCGCCTCCTTTTTTTAATTTATATCCACCGATTCCGCAAATGCCTACCACAGGACTGTCTTGATCAGCATCTGTAAGTTGATCTTTTAACCATTTACAACTTTTCGCGTCGGTTTTGCTAAGCCAAAACATAGATCCGTGAATTATAGCAATGAGCGCGGAAAAAATA
>CAMKTI010000040.1 GCA_946415665.1 uncultured Clostridia bacterium | reverse complement strand
TACTTTGTTTATCTTTTCAGTTATATCTTCTCTTACGCTGACATTCGCTATCGCCTTGCCAATTGTTAAACTTACAGGATTTTTATCGTTTGCTGAAAAAATAAAATCTCCTTTGATGTATTTTCTTATCTCACACAATATTTCGCAAGTTTTAACATCGTTACCTAGTGAGTTTAACTGATTCAAAATTATTCTTAATTTATCATCATTAAAGATTTCTATGCCTTCTCTAAGCAAATTTTTTAAACAGTTTTGAAAGAAATCGAACTTTACCCATCCCTTCTGCGCTAGAAAAAAGTCCGTAAAGCATTTTTCATCAACTTTAATTTTATATGCAACCATCACTCTATATAGATCTATTAAATGATCTCCTGATAAACTTGAGTCTGGTAAAATATTTAAATACTCATAAATCCAATTTTCAACACGCGATCTTTTTTCAGAATCAAATTTTACATGTTCTCCAGTGTTATCGTTATTTAGCGTTTCAATCTCTTCTTTCGAAAAAAGCAAATAAAATATATCTGGTGTCTTTAACTGAGCCCTTCCGACAAATCGCAAAATAGGATACCAATGACTAATATCTCCTGTGATTGTTTTTACGCGTGATAAAATATTAAATATAGATTGTGAATCAAGTAAATTCTTATCACCATAAGAATAACTTTTCTGAATATAATTATTATCTATATTACGTAATAATTTCTCAAATTCGCTGAAAATCTGTTTCCACTGTTCATTATTTAAAATATGAGTTCCTCTGTTAAATACATATATATAATTTTTTATTATTTCCGAAACATCTAACTGCGATTCCTCTTTGATATTTTTATTTTTCTTATCTCGCGAAAATAATTCGACGTTTTTACTGATTGATTGTATGCTGCAGATTAATTTATTTTGACAATTATCTTGGTTAATTATTAATATTTTGATGGGTTGTTGCAAAGCTTTCAGAAACTCAAGAATAGCCACATTGTTATCACTTTTAATATATTCTTCTCCTTCAAGTTCTCTAAATTTACTTTCTTCAGACAAACTAACAACACCACAACCATCCCAATTGCACTCAATAAATTTACACAAATCATACCAATTGTCAGATAATTTCAAGCCTTGTGCAATAATGGCATTTATTTCGTTGGCAGTAAAAGTTCCGCACACTTTCCCATCGTAATTAATTTTTTTACAATAAAATACCGACACTAAATCTAAATATCCTGACATCGTCCAAATAGTTACTTTACCACAATTCATATCTAAAAAACTCTCGAGCGACCGCTTATTGCCATTTGAATTATTAGGCACAAAATTATCGGATTGGATTCCACCTTTTAATTTAATTATTCTAGCCATTTTATCTAAATTCTCTGATGACAGCGAATGTGGTTCAAACAAATTTTTGTCAGTAAAAATATCAATTAAATCGGTAGTAATTTTCGCATCGGCAAACATCGCTTGTATAATTGGAAAAGCATCATCCAAACGTATTTTTCCTGATGATATTAAATTATCTTTAGTTTTATTGTCTTTATCGATTTTATCATTTTGGTATACCTTTTGTATAAGTTGGAATAAATTTTTTATATCATTAGGTTTGTTCTGCTCACTGAATATTACACAACTAGAGATTCGATATAATAAATCTTTGATGGTAACGGGACCAATTATATTCTCTCTTGTCTTTAATATATCATCCAAAAATTTATTAAAATCAGTCAAACTCACGACTTTATTTCTCAAAATAAAATCTGTTTTGTTTACAATATCTTTAACGTCATTCTCATCGATTTTGCCATAATTTTTCATATTTGACCTAAACAACGTATAAGCATACCATTGATTGTATTCAAAATAGTTCCCTGTGACTAATTGATTAAAATAATTAGATAGCATTTTATACACGTCATCATATGCGATATCAAGCCGAATATTCCCACGATTCAAGACATCATAATCTTGGAGAGAAGTAAGCAATCTCCGAGTAACAGAACCCAAAATTGTTTTCAAATCCGATTTATACATTTCTGTATCACTTGTCATAAAAGGGAACATTTTATAAAATTCACCAACAACAGGAAATACAACTTCATACAAACACAGTACGCGTAATTTATTGTTATAACTTAAACTATAATGCTGGATCTTATCTGTGAAATATCCGTTGTATAACTTTTTAACAAGACCGCTAATCCCAACGTCTTCGGACTCATTTTTATTTTTTGAACTATCTTTACTTTGATCTTTGGGTAACAATTTGATTAGGTACTCATTTGTTAAGTTGTCAAAATCACGTACAACATCATCCATTAAAGTGTGTGTTAATTCACGATTAATTAAACGATCGTTAGGTTTAAATACACACAGTTGACGTTTTTCTTCAAAACCGATTAATTCATCATGTAGCTTATCCCATGAAATAGGTTTTATTTCATTTTCTTTTTTCTCTTTTTTTGTCCTTGTTGTTTGCTTTTTTAAAAAAGCGCGCTCAAGATCATTTATAGCCTTAGTCAGGTAAAACTTGCAATACAAGTAATTATTTTTATTTTCTAACGCATTTATATTTTTAATGTTTCTGATATACTTGAACAATGAGTTAAAACTCTCAAGAAGCGTTTTTTCAAGCGTACGATACCTATTAGTATTCATATCCATAAGTGGTTCATCAACGGGAAATAGGTAATAAACACGATTGAAACCATAAACATATAACGATGTTGCAGCTTCGACTAAATTATAAAATCTCTCAATATCTTTTTTGACATCGCCGGCATTTTGCTCATTTAATAAATTTGATAAATAATTTGCATAATCTTCAGTCAGTTTGCAGATGCAATCAAAATCATTTATACCGATTATCTCTTTTTCTTGATTTCTTGATTCATTATCATTTATACCGATTATCTCTTTTTCTTGATTTCTTGATTCATTAATTTCTCTTTTTCCGTTTAAAATATCAATTACAAAATCGACAGCTAACAACACATCATTACTGTCATATTTTATCACTTTTTTGTTCATACGATTAAAAACACGATACAAGTACTTTGTTGGAATGGAAGTATCCCCATTACATTTAATATATTTGTACCACAAAAAGATATTGTTTAAACATGAGAGCCCATTATCTTCAAACTTTATTTCTGTAAAACGACTATCTATCAACTTAGAATTTATTTTATACACATCAAATCGATTCATATTTTTAAAATCAAATTCTTTATTTGCCTGTGGATTTTCATTTTCAATTATTTTATTTTGGTTTTCAGACGGATTTTTTTGTGCATTGCTTTTCATCTGGGATTTCTTATATTCCTCTTTTATACAATTAAAATTCATATTCTTTGTTGCTGAATTAATTTTATCTTCTTCCAGTTTTTCAGCTTGATTTATAAATTTGTATTCATAACTATCATTCAACAAACCAAATGCCGTTAATTTATCTGTAATTACAATCAACTTTGTATAATCACTCGATGATATTTCGAGTTTTCTGTTTTTACTACTCGAATGTGACAGCAGCGGATATAAAAAATTACCGTAAAGACATTTAATCGGTTCGACAAACTCAAACCAACCACTCTTAAACAACACTGCATAATCCACATTATCTTGATTTTCCAATCGTTGCTTCTCAAGTTCTTTCTGTTTATTAATAAATGCGCGATATAAATTCTTGATTATCCCACTTACCAGTTTCATATCAAAACCTTTTTTTTCAAGTATGTCTTGTGAAATACAAAATTTTTTTAACAAAACAGCCAAAGCATCAAAATTAATCACAGCCATAAATTTTAATATCTCAGGTGTAACACTATAAACTTCGGATCTCCAACTTTTTGTAACAAAATTAATATTGTAAGACGCATCATCGCTATATTGCGTACGTAGTTTCTTCAAAATATTAACAAACAACTTATGACAATTAATTTTCTTATTCTCAATATCAATATTATCAATATTAATGTCTTTTAAATTATTTATTGTGTTGGCAATGTCTTCTATTTCATTCTTCTTTTTTTTGTCTTCACCAAAATTTACGAAGACATTTAACAAATTAATAAAGTCTTGTGGTAAATTAGAAAGCATTATAGTTTTATTCGGATTATTTGCTAATGCATTAAGCATGCAAATCTGTCTCTCTTTACGTAAATTACAACTGCTGTTATTATAACCCAATCGTTCATTGATATATTGAATAGTATCACGATAAAAAACAAATTTATCTATCATTTGATTTAAATCTTCAACACTATATCTCTCCTTTTCGCCACTTTCTATAACACAATTTAAAACGAAATTAGTTGGAATAACAAAATTAGATCTCGAATAAACACCGCGAATCCGCAAAATCACATCTTTGATATCTTCCCATTTCACCCAATATTCTTCGTACGATTTTTGTCCTTGTTTCTGGCTAAAATAAATAAATTTATCTGAACGCAACCATTGACAAAATTTATAAAAACATTGTCGCTTCCTACTCCTACCAAGAAAATAATATGCACACGTCAAAATAAAATCCAATCTCAAAACTTCTTGATGTTTATTTAAATATATCTTCATTTGGTCTAAAAAATAAAGAAATACGGAAAAATCGTTGATATAGGAAGTTACTTCAAAGTTTTTGGGAATACCGTTTCTTTTATCTTTTTTTTTCACCAATTCGCTAACTTTGCCTTTTAATTTTTTCAATTCACTACAAAAAAATTTAAATTTACTTGGCATAACCAAATTATCATTAACTTGTTCTTCATTATCAATTTCTGCATTTTGATTTGCACCTATTGTTATCGTATTTGATGAATTTATTCGAATCCGAGCTTGATTTTGAACCAAATCGTCAGGAAAGTGAAACTGTTTTTTAAGTGTGGTCATCACATCATACAGTTCTATACTTTTTACCTTTCCGTCGCTTTTCGGCAATATAAGAGTGTGTTCATCAACAACCTGTGTGTTAATCTGCGACGGTTCACTATTATTTATAGTACTTACATAAAGATTATATAAATCCACCATACTTTTAAATATAAAAAGCTTAATTTCATTTTTGTTATCATCTCTGATATTCACGTTCATTTCATTACACTTATTCCATACGCACTTTTCAAGTAAATTGTAAAAATGCGAGCTTAATTTTTGTTTATTATCATTATCTCTATTAATTTCTTCTTTTTCATCCTTTAAAAATGTTTCGATTCTATCACCTTTCATTATAAATTTTACTTCATTCCAATTTATGCCATCAACAAAATTCAAATTATCCAATTTAAAACCTCCCACATATTAACTAAAGAGCATCGACAAAAACGAAAAAAAATCAAACAAAATAACAAAGCAATAAATGATAAACAAGAAGTATAGCATTTACTCCAACGCTATTTAATCCACTTCCTACTGTGAGTAATTACCAAATTATCGATTGTCAAACAAAAAATAAAATTTTTATAAGCTTGATTTTACTACTAAAAATCAAAACTTATTTTCAATGGTAAACCAAAATCTTTCGTTTGTCAAGTAGCAAACAAAATTTTTTTTAAAGAAAATAGTTTTAGAAAAAAATAAATGATAACAAAAAAATTAAAGAGAAGCAAGAGACAGGGAAATAGTACGAACAAAAAAAGAAGTACGGAAGGTAACAGAAGTTTTGAAAAGCGGGTAGAGATGCCGGGCCAATGCTTAAATTTCAAAAATATATTTTTGACAATATGCCACAAATGATATAAAGCAGAATCAAAATTTTATTTAAATTTCCGATTGGATTTTGGCAGGATGACTGTGGCACGATCTGCAGGGATTAATTTTGCATCGATATTTTTGAGCAAATTAATGGCTTCTTTACAATCGACCAGTATTCTTTATGTAACAATAAATTTCGCAGGCGTACCGCGCTCATTGACGGCTAAATGTATTTTAGAATTGAGTTCTCTTTTATCTTCGATATGACCTGATTTCTGCTGTAGGCCTCAGCTATATTTTATTTTATAGCTTATTTTTCTTCTTTCCTGTATGCAATGTCGAGTTTCTTCTTTAATTTGTTTGGTATTATTTGTTTTATTTCTTGTTTTATTTGTTGGAGTTGCAATTTGGGATCATAAAAAGAACATTCAAAAAGCCAGAAAAAATATGGATTGGTTTTTGTTCTTGTCTTAAATTTGATCGTGGTAAACAAAAAGCAAGTATCCCACAAATGAGTATGGATAGAAATAAAAATCTGGTTTAGATGAAAAAAATTATTTTTGTTGCTATATATAAAAGATATCGTCGGAGAAAATCTTGGCGATATTTTTTTATGCGTAAAAAAAATAATTGAAAATAAAAAATGTATTGACAGTAAATTTTTTTGGTGATAAAATAAATTTATAGTTGGTAAAAAAATAAAATTTGTGAGGTATTTGTTATGGAAAATGAATATTTAATGACTAATAAAGGGTCACAAATCATTGATATGGTGAATACGCTAAAATTTTGGAGAATAAGTGATAGTAATTCGCCTATGTTGAATCCCGAAGCATCTTATTCAGCAAAAGTATATTATCAATATGAAGCTAATGGGGAATTTCAGACGAGCGGAAAATCGCTTAAACTTTGGGAAGGTAAAAAAGAAAAGGCATCGATAGATTTCTCCCAAGTACCTGAATTTAAAATAACTAATAAGATGAAAAAAAACAATAAGTATGAGAATGTATACGCCATAAAAGTTTTAATTACACAAACATTTCATAACGGCAAAGAAAATCAGTTCGACATCCGAATTAGACGAAATAAACAAAAAGCTATTATTATGGAAAAATATAATTTTGAGTCTGATAAATTTGAACTTGTTCAAACTGAAATATTTATAAATTACGCAGGTGAAAGAGAACGTTATCATAAAATCGAAAATTTGAAAACGAATCTATGGAGCAAACATTCTTACACTGTAAATACATACGATTTTGGCGGGAGTAATAATAAGCCAATACAGAGTATTTATGTTGATGAAGCACCAATTTTGAATTTCATTTCAAATCACATCGGAAAAACAATTCTTTTTCTTTTAACAGCAATCGCTTTAGGTCTTACTTGGTATTTAATTCCTGCTTCGGCTTTAGCGATGCAAATATCACTTGCTGCGTGTTTTGTTTTATTGATTGTGTTTGTGATTGCCGATGAGAAAAAAAATTTTCTTCCACCACCATCAAAAATATTTTGTGGTTTAGCTTCAGATAAAGAATCTGATGATTCTGAGGAAAAAAGTGAAGAAGAAGGTAGGGAAGAACCTAAAAAAGAACTGGATGAAGAAGATAAGGGAAGTAAAATTGACGATTAAAAATTATTACAAAAATAATCTTTTATATATCAAACAATAAACCAAAACAAAAAAAGCGATTGAAATTTAATTTTCAGTCGCTCTTTTATTTATATTATCTTTTTATAAAATCTCGTTTAAAAAACTTGTTCCTGCAATTTCTGCTTTTATATTTAAATAATCCGCAATCGTTTTCGCAATATCAGCATAAGTATTTCGCGTATGCAGATTTACTTTTTTAATATTTTTTTTATAAATCAAAAGCGGAATATATTCGCGCGAATGATCCGTACTTTTTGTTGTTGGATCGCATCCATGATCAGCCGTCACAAATAATAAATCATCGTCTTTCATACAATCAAAAATTTCTGGCAGTCTATCATCAAAATATTTTAAGGCTTTGGCAAATCCCGAAACATCATTTCGATGTCCATATAACATGTCATAGTCAACCAAGTTAGTAAAAATCAGCCCTGAAAAATCTTTTTTCAAATAATTTATTGTTTCGTCGATACCCTCAGAATTTTCATGGGTATGAACTTTTAAAGTTATGCCGCGATTACAAAAAATATCTTCGATTTTTCCGACCGCTGCAACTTCCAAACCACTTTCTTTTACATAATCCAAAAGAGTTTTTTGTACTGGCTCAAGCGAAAAATCTTTTCTATTTTTAGTACGAACATAATTTTTATTTTCCCCGACAAAAGGTCTTGCAATCACTCGTCCAACTGCATGCTCACCAACCAAAATTTCGCGTGCGATTTTACAAATTTTATATAATTCGTCCAAGTTTACAACTTTCTCGTGCGCCGCAATTTGAAAAACACTGTCGGCAGAAGTGTAAATTATTAGCGAACCAGTTTTTACATGTTCATCACCGAGGTCATTTATAATTTTGGTTCCTGACGCCGGATAATTTCCAAGTGTTTTCCTTCCAATCGCCTTCTCAAATTTATTAATTATTTCTTCCGGAAATCCATTTGGATAAACCGGAAACGCCTTTTTTAGTATAAGACCAGAAATTTCCCAATGTCCGGTCGTTGTATCTTTTCCACATGATGCTTCGCAACATTTTCCATAACTTCCAATTAAATCCAAATTTTTAAAATCATCTTTATATAAATTTTCGCCATCTATATTTCCAAGTCCTAAACGGCACAAATTTTTAAGTTTTAAATCACAAATATTTTTTTTTATATTCATCAAAGTATTGCTTCCAACATCATTATATTTATTGGCGTCGGGTAATTCTCCGATTCCAACCCCATCCAAAACAATTATTATTGCTCTAGACATAAAATAATCCCCCCATTTTTTTTTCGTATTTTAGCAAATACAAATCAAATTAAAATCTAAACTAACAAAAATATAAAATTTATCTCAAACATAATTTGCCGTATATATTTTTTTGTACCATATAAAATTTTTAATAAATTAACATTAACTATTTTATATGCTATAATTAAGCTATAATTAATTTGTAAAAAAAAATTTTGGGAAGGATATTTAATGAAAAAAAAGGTTAACAAGAAAGCCCTGTTTTGTATTGTTTTTTTTACTTGGGCATTTTTTGGATTAAATTCAAATGCAAATGCACACGAATTAAAAATTCGTTTGGAGAATTTAAACCCGGCAGTTGTAGAATATGTAGAATATGTAAAGAACGGCGAAAAAACAAAAGACCACGATAAAAATTTTTTCGGAATGCTCCTAAACACAGTCGAGTTTAAAAAAGACTATTCTCTAGATGATAATGACAATGTTGTATATGAACAGAAAAATAAATCTTCATTGCCAGCAAAATATATTTCTGATTTAACACCGATAAGAAATCAAGGAAGTTATGGTTCGTGTTGGGCTTGTGCAATGGCATCTGTTGTTGAAGGAAGTTTTTCAAAAATATTTGGTAATTTGATAGAAATTTCTGTACCGAATATGATTTACCATTTAAATTATGGTGCAAGTTTAAACAACAAATATTCTAGTGATGCCGAAGAAGGTGGTTTGTTTTCACTCGCAACGGCTTATTTTGCTAGTGGACGAGGAGCTGTTTTAGCCGAAGATGATGTTTGTTACGATAATATGTTTAATAAATCAAATCCGGAGCATTGGAGTGTAAAAAAAAGACAATTTTTAGATACAAATTTAATATCATTAGATTATCCGGCTTATTATTTACGTGATGTAAAATTTATTCCCGATCCTAAAATATATAACGATAGAACACGTGAAATACATCGAAATAAAATAAAAAGAGCGATTATGAAATTCGGTGGAGTAGCATCATCTTTTCTTTATGATCCTGAATATATTTCCGAAGATGAAAAAAATTATTGTTGTTTAGAAAAAGTTTGGTGGCCAAATCATGCGATAAAAATTATCGGCTGGGATGATAATTATTCACGGATGAATTTTAAATATAGACCAAAAAATAATGGTGCGTTTATAATACAAAATTCATTTGGAGAAAATTGGGGAAATAATGGCATATTTTATATGTCGTATGAAGATGTTTACGCAGGAAATAATTCTGTTGCTGTAACTGATATAGATGATTTTAGAGAAAAATATTCGTTTTATAAAATTTATCAAGATGATTATTTTGGTATGGTTTTATCAGTTCCAACGGGAACAAATGAATTTTTTTTGGCGAAAATTTTTGATTTGCGTTGTCAGCGTGAAAATTTAACTGACGTTGGTTTATTTATTGCCGACAGCGAAGTTAATTGTGAATTTTATTTGGCAGATTTAGATTCGGAAAATAAAATTTCTGGTTTGGGAGAAGTAATCGGAGAAAAATATTTTGAGTTTCCAGGATATTACACAGTTGCTTTAAATAATATAAAAGAGCTTAGCAAAAAAGATAATAATGGTAAGTTCGCGATTATTGTAAAAATGAAAAGCGAAAGCGATGGTGAAATTAAATTACCGTTGGAAATAAAAAGCTGGGTTACTGCAACATCACAAGCCGTTGGTTATAAAGATGAAAATTTTGTTAATATAAATGGTAAATGGGAAGATATATTTGACGTTGTTAAAGACGATACAGGATGGAATCTTTTTGAAGTCACGAATTTGAATATCAAAGCATTTACAGAAATAGTTGGACGGTAAAAAAATACTTGTTAGGCAAAAAAAACAGGCTCTGAGTA
Organism: uncultured Clostridia bacterium; assembly: GCA_946415665.1. Lineage (GTDB taxonomy): Bacteria > Bacillota > Clostridia > Lachnospirales > CAMVHY01 > CAMVHY01. The sequence goes on along the minus strand of CAMKTI010000040.1, from coordinate 2,983 downwards.
ATATAAAAAAAGCATTTTATGTCAATTTTATATGGCATGAAATGCTTTTTTTTACCGTAATTTAATTTCTAATTTGTTTTCAAAAAACAAACTCAAAACAAAAGTGTCCAAAAATATCTTTTCTATAAATTTTTACTTTTTCATAAACATACTATAAAAATCAAGAAATTGCTGTTTTTTTTCCGGTGACATTTTTTTTAATAAAAGATTTATCATCTCATTTTTTTGTTCTTGTGCAATGTTTTTAGGAATTTTTTTATTATAGTCCATGATTATATTAACTGATTCCATTGGTGATTTTCCGTTTATGTCTCGTAAAAAATTTTTTATTAGCTCCTGATTTTCCGACTCTAAATTTTTAAATGCTGCCTCATTAAAAATATCTTCCATAAAATTTTTTTCTCCTTGTAAATCTAAATTTTTATTTTTATCCTTATAAAAAATCGAGAGTATATTTTTTATTAAACCAAAATAATTTGCCGGCAAAAACGTTTTCATTGCATTTATTAACCCCATTTCAAAATTATTTTTCTCATCTTCATCTTCACTTTTTTTCTGCGCATATAAATTCATTAACATCTCAAACTCAAAAATTTTGACCATATATGCAATTTGTTTTTGATATTTAAAGTCAATATATGGCACGATTGCTTTAATAAATTTTAATTCCGGCGTATTTATTTCATCGTCGTAATATTTTATTCTTTTGCTATCTAGCGCGTGAATAACTTTTTCAAATTCATCATCAGACATAATAAAAAAACTCCCACGATTTTATATAAACTCACACATAAAATCTATGAGAAACAAAAACGTTTTATACGTAATTTTTTTTCTCATCAACATTTTTACTTTGCCACTAAAAATATTTTTCGTTATCCAAACGCGATTATTTATTAATAATTTATTTTCCTCTTGACAAAATATTTTTTGTATGTAAAATAAAATCTGTCTGCACTTTTAGCTCAGTTGGTAGAGCAACTGACTCTTAATCAGTGGGTCCAGGGTTCGAGTCCCTGAAGGTGCATTTTTTGTTTTTAATTATTTTTCTTTCGGTTCACTTTTTTCATGATTTTTTTTACCACCTAAAATATGATTCAAAAGTGTAAAATTAACTTGTACTTGATTTAAAAAATTTTTTCGGAGGTTAATTTATGTCAATAAAAAATTTAATTTCCCGAGGTGCTGGAGTCTTATTGCATCCAACGAGTTTATATGGAAATTTTGGAATTGGTGATTTCGGCAATGCTTGTTTTGAATTTATAGATTTTTTAAGTGCTGCAAAACAAAAATTTTGGCAGATATTGCCTTTAAATCCGATTGACGATAGTAATTCTCCATATCAATCGTGTTCTGTATTTGCAGGGAATGATTTATTAATAAGCCCCGAAATACTTTTGAAAAAAAAATATATCTCAGAAAGTGATTTAAAAAATCATCCGGATTTTGATTCAAGAAAAGTTGATTATCAAAAAGCTCGTGAATTTAAGTCAAATTTATTTTTGGCTGCATATGAAAATTTTAAAAAAGATAAAAACGCGCAAACAAAATTTTTGGACTTTAATAAAAAAAATAAAAGTTGGCTGGATGATTATGCTTTGTTTTCAGCACTGAGAAAATATTTTTTGGAGCAAAGACAAAATAAAGATTTACGTGACAAAAAATTCGAACAAAGTGTTTTAAAAAATTATTATGACGGAGCGGTTTGGAATACATGGCCGGAAGAAATTTTGATGCGCGACAAGAAAGCAATTATTAAATATCAAAAAAAGCTCGCAAACGAAATGAATTATTATAAATTCTTGCAGTTTGAGTTTTTTGAGCAGTGGATGGCGATAAAAAAATATGCAAACGAAAAAAATATCGAGATAATTGGAGATTTACCAATTTTCACAGCTTATAATAGTTGTGATGTTTGGGCAAACAAAAATTTATTTAAGCTCGATAAAAATAATTATTATTTGCCAAAATTTATTGCCGGTGTCCCTCCGGATGATTTTACAGCTGAAGGACAACTTTGGGGAAATCCAGTTTATGATTGGGAAGAAAATAAAAATCAGAATTATGAATGGTGGTTAAATCGCATAAAAAATATTTTTCAGATGGTTGATATTGTCCGTATAGATCATTTTCGAGGTTTTGAATCATATTGGGAAGTAGCTTTTGGAGCAAAAAATGCTATTAATGGCAGCTGGATAAAAGGACCTGGTAAAAACTTTTTTGATTTTATAAATAAAAAGCTTGGTAATTTAAAAATTATTGCTGAGGACTTAGGAATAATTACTGATGATGTTCGAAATTTGAAAAATGATTGCGGTTTTCCTGGAATGCGAGTTTTACAGTTTGCGTTTGATTATGATAATAAAAACGAACACTTGCCGCATAATTTTTGTGTAAATTCGATTGTTTATACAGGAACACATGATAATGATACGAGTTTTGGTTGGTATAAATCAGCGTCAGAAAAAACGAAAGATAAATTTCGAAGATATATGAATGTTTCAGGTGAAGATCCGGCATGGGATTTGATAAGATTGGCTTATTCGAGTGTAGCAGTGTGTGCAATTATTCCGATACAAGATTTAATGTCATTGGATTCGTTTGACAGAATGAATGTTCCGGGAACAGCATTTGATAATTGGAAATTTAGATTTACTTGTAATATGATGACGGATGAAATAAAAAATAAATTGATCTATCTTTGTGATTTGTTTAATAGATGAATAAAAAAATGGAATGTCAAAACGGCATTCCATTTTTGTTTTTTTTTTACATACTACGATTTTATTTGTTGATTTTGTATTTGCAAATCAATTTTTAAATTTTGATCCATAGATTTTGTTTTTTCGGATTTAGACAAAATCAAATAATCAAATAAACCACGCAAACAAAAATTTTTTGGTGGAATGTTTATATTTTTTATGGCGATTGACAACATAACAATACAAAATACAGATAAAACAAACAATGATATTAATATTAT
>CAMKTI010000039.1 GCA_946415665.1 uncultured Clostridia bacterium | reverse complement strand
AATGATAACTAAATTATATCATAAAAAAAATATTATCACAAAAATATTCTTTTACCAACATATTTAATTATAATTATAATCAATAAAATTTACAAACAAAAAAATGATGTTAGCGACAACATCATTTTTATAAATTCTATAATCCAATTTTTTATGCATCTATAAATATACAGTCAAAATTTTTTTAAAATATAAACCCGACATATATATTTTTTTTACATACAAACAAACATTTTAATTTTATCACAACTCACTTAAACATTCAAATTCTTCCTGCTCAATATTTTCTATTTCGTCACAAGAAATTTTTGCCGTTCCAACAACATAAACATTTTTATCCAAATTAATTAATTTCACACCCGTCGCATATCTACTCTGAGTCGAGATATCTTTTATTTTTATTCTAATTATATTTCCTTCCGAATTTATTAACATAACCTCATCAAAATTTTTTACGAACTCAAGAGCAATTACCTTACCCTTTTTTTCTTTAATTTTATAATAAATTCTTCCTTTGCCTCCGCGTTTTTGCACAACAAAATTTTTATCTTCAACACATTTTCCAAATCCATTCTCAGAAACAAATAAAGCTTTTAAATCATCAAAAATTAATCCTGCGCCAACAACAAAATCGTCTTTATTTAATTTTATTCCGTGAACTCCATGAGCTGTTCTTCCGGTCGGTCTTATATCACTTTCTTCAAACGTAATTCCAAAACCATTTCGCGTTGCAATAAATATTTTTTTATTACCATCAGATTTTAAAACCGAAATCAATTCATCATCATCATAAAACTCAATTGCTTTAATTCCATTTTTATTTATATTTTTAAATTGCGCCAAACTTACTCTTTTTACAAATCCTTTTTTCGTTATCATTATAAAATAATCATTTTCAGAATAATCATTAACGGGCATAATCGTAGAAATTTTTTCGTCTTGATTTAAATTTAATAAATTTATCGCCGCCGTACCTTTTGCTGTTCGACTCGATTCAGGAATTTCATATGCCTTTTTTTTATAAACTCGTCCCAAATTCGTAAAATACAAAATCATGCTATGCGTATTCGTCACAAAAATATCTTTTATTAAATCCTCCTCACGCATTTGCATTCCAATTACACCACGTCCGCCACGATTTTGACTTTTATAAGTATCGAGCGATAATCTTTTTATATAATCAAACTTGGTTAACGTTATAACATTTTGCTCATCATCAATTAAATCTTCTATATCTATTTCATTTTCCATTGGCAAAATTTTTGTTCTGCGTTTATCCGCATATTTATTTTTTATAACTTCTAATTCAGATTTTAAAACGTCATATAATTTATTTTTATCCTCCAAAATATTTTTATACTTATTACTTAAATCACTAATTTCTTTATGCTCTTCACTTAATTTTTCTTGTTCCATATTAGTTAAACTTTTAAATCTCATTTCAGTAATAGCAACAACTTGTTCCTGCGACAAATTAAAATTTTTTATTAAAACATCTTTTGCCATATTAATATCATTTGCGTTTCTAATAATATTTAACACATCATCTATATTTTTTAATGCAATTAAATAACCTTCTAAAATATGCTGACGTTTTAATGCTTTATTCAAATCAAATTTTATTCGCCGTGTTAAAACATTTATTTGATGATCAATATAATAATCTAACATTTGCTTTAAATTTAAAATCTTTGGCTCGTTATCAACAAGCGCTAACATTATCACACCAAAAGTTTCTTGCATCTGAGAATATTTATATAACTGATTTAAAACTATATTTGCATTTGCATCACGTTTTATATCAATAACAATTTTTATTCCATTTCTATCACTTTCGTCACGAATATCTGATATCCCATCAATTTTTTTGTCTTTAATTAACTCTGCAATTTTTTCAATCATGCGCGCTTTATTAACTTGATAAGGAATTTCTGTGACAGTTATATTTTCACGATTATTTTTATTTACATAAATCTCGGCTTTTGCACGCATTAAAATTTTTCCGCGACCAGTTTTATAAGCTTGTTTTATCCCGTTTAAGCCTAAAATATTTGCGCCCGTTGGAAAATCAGGGCCTTTTATAAATTCCAACAATTCATCGATACTTAAATCAATATTATTTTTTCGTGCATCTATAATTTTAAAAATCGCATCTATCAACTCAGAAATATTATGCGGTGGAATATTGGTCGCCATTCCGACAGCAATTCCTGACGATCCATTTGCTAACAGATTTGGAAACTTCGCTGGCAAAACAGTCGGTTCTTCAAACTCGCCATCATAATTTGCAACAAAATCGACTGTATTTTTATCGATATCATTAAGCATTGACATCGAAATATTAGTTAATCTTGTCTCTGTATAACGAGCGGCTGCTGCGCCATCTCCATCAATCGAACCAAAATTTCCGTGCCCGTCAACCAACGGATATCTCATAGAAAAATCTTGAGCCATTCTTACCATTGCATCATATATTGCTGCATCTCCATGTGGATGATATTTTCCCATTGTATCTCCGACAACACGCGCGGATTTTTTGTGTGCTTTATTAGGCTCTAAACCTAATCCATCCATTGAATATAAAATTCTTCTATGAACAGGTTTTAATCCATCTCGAACATCAGGTAATGCACGCGCAACAATGACACTCATTGCATAATCCAAATACGATTCTTTCATCATTTTGCAAATTTCAGCACATTTAATTTCTCCGTTTAAATTTAAATTATCTTGCTCAAATTCGTCTGACATAAAAACTTCCTCACTTATAAATATTATTTCACGCTCAATATTATATAAAAAATAAAATCACAAAAGCAAATTAAAAATCAAATAAAAAAAAGACGTTTAACTAAAAAAGTTAACGACTGTTTTATGCCCGAAATCGGATTTGAACCGATACATCTTTTGGATACTGGATTCTAAGTCCAGCGCGTCTACCAATTCCGCCATCCGGGCTAAATTTTTAACCGCATAATTATTTTATCATCAAAATCTTTGATTTTAAACTCACGATTACAATATAACATAAAAGAATTTTGACCGTTATTTCTAGGCAAAGAAACCGAGCCTGGATTTATATAAATTATCTCTCCGATCTTTTCAATCGTTGGAATATGAGTATGACCGTGAATGATTATGTCACCGGAATTTAAAAAAGGCAAATGATTTTTATTATAAATATGACCGTGCGTCAAAAAAATTAATCTATTTTCAAGATACATATTAATATAATCAGCGCGAATTTCAAAATTTAATACAGCTTGATCAACTTCAGAATCACAATTTCCTCGCACGCATATTATATTATTTTTAATCGAATTTAAAAGCTCGGCAACTTTTTGTGTATCATAATTTTTTGTCAAACTATTTCTTGGTCCATGATACAGTAAATCTCCCAACAAAATAAGTTTATCCGGTTTTTCTTTTTCGTACTCGCGCATTAATTTCTCACAAAAAAATAAAGAACCATGTAAATCCGACGCAAACATTAATTTCATAAAAACCGCTCCATAATTTATTTTTTTTCATCATAACAAAAAAGCACCCAATTTTTTTATTGAGTGCTTGCAATTCAAAAATAAATTTATAGCTTTAGCAAATAATTTTTATTTACCTCTAATACACTTATTTTATTTCTTCATTTTTTTTCAAAGAAGATGGAGGCATAAAATAGTTTTTAATACCTATTTTCAATGAACTAAAAAAAGAACCATCATCATTCTTCGTTCCCAATTTTTTTGCATTGTCTATAGCATTAATAACGTTAGCCAATTGGTTAGCTTGTTCAATTTTATATTTGAGTTTGTTAAAACTTGGTGTATTAATGTCGTTTGTTTGTTTTTTTTCTTTTAGCAGCGTATTCTCTTCGTTTTGTTTTTCTTTTTCATTGATTAATTCGGTCCTATTTGACATATCACCTATTTGATTTTCTTTTTTATCTCTATCATCTTTTTCATGCGACAATTCATTTGTTTTAATTTTTTTCTGTGCTTGTTCTTTACGATCTACAAAACCACCGAGAAACATCATAATTAATCCCGGTAATAGCAACCACAAATGTGCAACGCAAAAACAAACAGCGAGGACAGGAAGTAAAATTCGTACTGCCTGCAAAAAAACATAAACTTTACTTAGGACACTCTTGTTTTCTTTTTTGGCGTTTTTAAAATAATTATCTAGTAAAGGCAAAGTTGCACCGAGTATTTTAGAAATAATCAACGAGCCTAAAACAAAACCAACTGTTACTAAACTCAAGTTTAATCCCCAAAAAACGAGGACAACCCCAAAATATTTGGCAAACTTCCACCAATTTCTTTTTGCCGCTGGCCACCACTGATTTTTATCTCTGTTGTACATAAATTTACAAGCTTCCCGAAAATCTTTGGCAAAAATAATTATTTCGTCACAGGCAAATTTTAAAAATCTTAGCCCATACTCAACAAAAGTTTTAAAAGCTTTTTTAACTCCAGGATAAATATTCATAACATTATTAACTCCTTTATTGAAATTAAAAATTTACAACAATATTCATTATAAAACAAAAAAAATAAGTTGTCAATGCATAATTATATTTTTTATTAGACAGCGTTTACATAAAGTAAAAATAGATTGATCAAAAAGAAAAAAGTGGTAAGATAGAAAAATAAAATTTACAAAAATACAATATAAAAAGCCAGAGAGATTAATGCCGATAGCAAGAAAATCGGCGAAGATATCAAACTACAAATTCATGTGAGCAATGCTTTACATAATAAAAAATGGTTGCAAATGGGAAATGTTCCCAAAAAAATATGGAAATTGGCACACAGTTTATATGAAATTTAGATACTGTCTACACAAAGAAGATAAAAAAGAGGAATAAACTATAAAATAAAGCGTAATAGAAAAAAATAAAATAGGAGCAAAATAAACATGAAAAAAAACGTATCGTATATTTGATATAAGTGATGCAAAGTGAAAGCTAATAGAACCGCATCTGACAAGTCTGCCTGGGCAACGTGGAAACATAGCCAAAGATAATTGGAAATTTATCAATGCAGTTGTTTGGATACTTAAAACAAAATCTCCGTGGAGCAGTTTCCCGCCGTATTATAGAAAGTGGGCATGGTTTATCAAAGATTTATTCGATGGCAATAAAAGGCGTGTGAAAAAAATTATTTGAGATAAGATACTTAAATGTCACAAAAAATTTGAATGGTTAATGATAGACTCGAGTTATATGAAAGTATATCAGCATGCGACTGGAGCTCGCGGCGGAAATCAGGCTATATCAAAGACAAAATGGGGCTCAATTTGAAAATACATTAGCCATCAACGAGCGCGGTATGTCCGTAAAACTTATCGTTACAGAGGGAACACGTACCGATTGTAAAGAAACTATTAACTTGCTCAAAAATCTCGATGCAAAATTAGTCTTTGCAGATAGAGTCTACGATACCAACGAGATCTTTTCTTGTGTAGCCAAGTTCGTCGCATCTTTATGTACCTGTGATTCTTTTAAGTTTTTTTCATATAGGCACTATCTAATAAAAAATTTCCTTATTCGAAAGCAAAATTTTTTTTAAAACAAGCTCTTAATCCTAAAGATAAATTTAAAAACAAAAAAGCAACTTTGCGAATTAAATTATTTCGGCAAAATACAATTTCCAAAATAAAAATCCATTGACCGTGAAAAAACAAAACCAAAAAATTTTTTTCATTCAAAAATAAAGAATGACCTAAAACTTTCATAAATGCTCCTTGCTTAATTAATCTCCTCGACAAACTTATTTGTTTTCATTTAGCAATTTTTTAATTTCGTCTTCGTAATTATTATCAAGGCTACAAAAAATTATTGCTTCCGCAAGTGACATTTTGCCAGTTTTTATTAATTTTACAGCAAGTTCGATTTTAGCGTTAGTTTCACCTTTTACTTCGCCTTGAGCCATGCCTTGAGCGATACCTTGAGCGATACCTTGAGCGATTAACTCGTTACAATCCATTTTATATTTAATTTCTTGAGTTTCCGCAATGCTTTTTAGTTCCTCATCGGATATAAAATTTTCATAAATACTCACTGCTTCATCAACCTCCGGTATTTTATTTTTTAATTTTTTTGCTTCTTTCACTGTGTTTGCCTTCAAAAACTTTAGCCAAGTCCAAAGTTCTTTATTATCATCATTCTTCGGTATCTTTGGCAATTCAAGCGTATATATTTGCTGAACATCAGTATATATTCTATCACAAAACATATCTTTTAACACGTTTCCATGAAAATATTTATCGTCGTCATTTATCAATTTAAAATCCAATATAGCAACTACGATAACAGCTTTAATATTACTATATCTTTCTCGTAATTTTACATTTTTGGTTACTTGATTGGTAATCATACGAGAAGCATAAAAAACAGTTCTTTTTTCAATATCTTTGTAATCATTGATTTGGATTTCGATATCGATTTTTTCGCCGCTATCCGTTATAGCCAAAACATCTACTGCGCTATTTCTTTCACTTTTATTATCAGCGATTAAATTTGTGCTAATAATTTCTAACTCTGAAAACTCAATTTTTATACAACTCTCGGCAAAAACGGCTCTTAAAAAAGCCGCCAAAATATTAATGTTTCTTTGGTCGCCAAAAATAGCTTTAAAAATAGTATCACCGCGTGGCGTTAAACTTATTTTTATATCTTTTTTGTCAATTCTATCCATTTGTTTAGCCTCCGAATTTTTTAACGTGATAAATTTTTCTCTTACAAAAAAAATAAAGTTAAAATTTATTTTTTTCTGACAACAATTCAATTTTATCGCAAATAATTTTTGGCATTTCACTCTCATGTAATTTTAAAAATCCGCAAACAATTATTGGCGAGTCATAAAATAATTTCTCGCTATATTTTTCGTACACATTGGAAAATAAAATAATTTCTGTCTCACCATATAAATCTTCAAACTTTAAAAATGCCATTGTTTTATTTGATTTCGTAAATTTAATCTGCTTTTCAGTAATTATCCCGCCAATTATTATTTTTTGTCCATCACGAAATAAATTTTCTTCGTTATAAATTTCCAACGTGTTCGTCGTAATATATTTTTTTAATATCTTTGCACACGATTCCAACGGATGCCCGCTTACATAAATTCCTAAGATTTCTTTTTCAAACATCAACAAATCTTTTTTATTATATTCATCAATTTCCGGCAAATCTTCTTTTTCTACAAAATTATTTTCTGCCATATCAAACATAGAAATTTGCCCGCTCAAAATATTTTTTTTCACAAAACTCACGCCATTTAAAATCTGCTGATAAACATAAATATATTGCGAACGTTTTCCTCCCAACGAATCAAATAATCCGCACTTAATCATATTTTCTACATTTTTTTTATTTAAATCATTGCCTTCTAATCTTTTTACAAACTCATAAAAACTTTTATACTTTCCATTTTTATTTCGCTCACAAATAATTTTATTAATAATATTTCTGCCCAAACCTTTTACAGCTAACAAACCAAATCTAATATTTTCTCCCTCAACACAAAATTTATCCAAACTTTTATTTATATCCGGCGGCAAAATTTTTATATTAAAATTTTTGCAATCCGAAATATATTCCACAACTTTTTTACTAAATCCAACAACCGAAGTTAAAAGCGCCGCCATAAATTCTTTTTTATAATAAAATTTTAAAAACGCAGTATAAAAACCTATAATCGAATAACAAACTGCATGCGATTTATTAAAAGCATATTTTGCAAAATCTGCCATTTCATCAAAAATTTTTTCTGCTATATCTTCTTTAATATTATTTTTTAGGCAGCCAGCAATAAAATTACTTTTTTCTTTTAACATAACATCAGCTTTTTTTTTAGCCATTGCTCGTCTAACTAAATCACTTTGACTAAAACTATAATTTGCCAAATCTCTAAAAATTCTCATAACCTGTTCTTGATAAACAATACAGCCATACGTATCTTTTAAAATCGGCTCTAATTTTAAATCCAAATATTTTATTTTCTCACGATTATTTTTCCCATAAATATATTTATTAATAAATTCCATTGGTCCCGGTCTATATAAAGAAATTCCAGCAACAATATCTTCTAGACATTCCGGTTTTAATTCTTTCATAAATTGCCGCATGCCATTACTTTCTAACTGAAAAACACCTTTTGTTTCTCCAGTTTTAATAAATTCATAAATATTTTTATCAGCTAAATCTATTTTATCTAAATCTATATTTATATTTTTTTCTTTTTTAACTTCCTCAAGCGTATTTTCTATTACAGTCAAAGTCCTTAATCCTAAAAAATCCATTTTTAATAATCCAAGATCAGCAATATTATTCATATCAAACTGTGTCGAAACAACACCATCATTTTTATTTAATGGCACATGATTAATAACCGGCTCATCCGAAATTAAAATTCCTGCAGCATGAATTGAAGCATGTCTTGGCAAACCTTCAAGTTTTATCGACATATCAATTATTTTTTTTATTTTTTTATCACGCTCATAAATTTCTTTTAACTCATGATTTTCTTCCATAGCTTTTTTTATATTTATACCAATCTCAATCGGAATCATTTTTGCAATTTTATCAGCGATCGCATAAGAAACATCCATTGCTCGCGCAACATCTCGAATTACTGCACGAGCTGCCATCGTCCCAAAAGTAATTATTTGTGAAACATGATCTTCGCCATATTTTTTTATTACATAATCAATTACTTCTTGCCTTCGCTCATAACAAAAATCTATATCTATATCTGGCATCGAAATCCGTTCAGGATTTAAAAATCGCTCAAACAATAAATTATATTTAATCGGATCTATATTCGTTATACCTAAACAATACGAAACAATACTTCCTGCTGCAGAGCCACGACCTGGTCCAACCGGAATTTTTTTTTCATGCGCAAAATTTATAAAATCCCACACAATCAAAAAATAATCGGCAAAACCCATTTTATTTATTACATCCAGTTCATAATCCAATCTATCTTTTAATTTCTTATCAACATTTTTATATCTCAAATAAATATTTTTTTCGCACATACTTTTTAAATACTCAAACGCATTTAAATTCCCGTCTATTTTATATTTCGGCAATTTATATTTATTAAACTCCAAATTTACATTACAACGCTCAGCAATTCTATTCGTGTTTTCAATTGCTTCCGGAACATCTTTAAATAATTTCCACATCTCTTCTTGCGATTTTAAATACAAACTATCATCATCATATCTTAATCTATTTTCATCATTTATTTTTTTCCCCGTCTGAATACATAACAAAATATCATGTGCTTCTTGATCATCTTTATAAATATAATGAACATCATTCGTACAAACTAAATTTATTTTTGTTTCACGCGATAATTTTATAATCTGGCTATTTAAAATTTTTTCTTGCACTAAACTTTCATTATGCCTTTGCATCTCAAGATAAAAATTATTTTCACCAAAAATATTATTTAACTCAAGAGCAAATTCTTTCGCACGATCATAATTATGCGCCAAAATATTTTTTGCAATCGGTCCGGCTGCACACGCGCTTAAACAAATTAATCCCTCGTGATATTTTTTTAATAACTCTAAATCAATTCTTGGTCGATAATAAAAACCTTCAAGTGAAGCAAAAGAGGCGAGTTTAATTAAATTATGCCAACCTAAATCATTTTCAGCTAACAAAACCAAATGATAATAAAAATTATCAGGCGAACTTGATTTATCTAAATGCGAGCTATTTGCCAAATAAGTTTCGCAACCCAAAATCGGCTTTATATTATTTTTCATTGCCTCTTGATAAAATTTTATGATCCCATATAAAAAACCATGATCTGTAATCGCCAAACTTTTCATTCCTAATTCTTTTGCTCTCGCAATTAAATCTTTTATTTTTGCCGCGCCATCAAGCAAACTATATTCCGTATGTACATGTAAATGCGTAAAATTTTTAAGCATAAATTATTTTTCTCCTAGCAATTTATTTAAAATCTCGCCATATAAAATATTTACTTTCTCGCGCCAATTTTTACAAATTAATTTTGCTTCTTCACGTGAAACAACCGAAAGCGTTAATTCCATTAAAGTCATTTCATCTTCATAAATTCCACATTTAATAATATACTCATTGCTATTTTTATCATAAAAATAATTTGCTATGACCTCATAATCTTTTTTTATATTTTTTTTATTCCGCTCAACATATTTTTTAATTTTATTTTTTAATTGCGCCGGGATTCGCTTTTTAAAATATTCTACAGCGACTAAACCTTGATCTGTCAAACTATAATAACTCGTATTATTTTCAAACGATTTCTCAAGATAATTTATTTCAACCATATCAGCTAAAAACTGCTGCAACGAAAAATAATTTATATAATCATCTTCAAGTGCAAATTCAGAAATTTGACTCTGAGTCAAAGGCAAATCCATTTTGTCAATCAAATATAAAAGCAAAAGTTTTTTTTCAAACTGCGCTTTTTCATGCTCATTTAAATTTTCTTCATGCAAATAAAACGCCCTCACAAATTTAAATCTAAATACAAAAAAATTATATAAACGCGAAATATATTTTTCAATCACTTTTAAAAATTTATTTATTAAAAAAGCGTCTGCGCATAAAAAAAATTAATGCCACAAAATAATTTTTTTTATACAAAAATAAAAAACGGCTTGAAATTTAAAACCGTTTTTTTGTCTTTAAGCAAAAATAAAATATAAAAAAAGCCATTGCATTTAAAACAATGGCTATATCAAAAAATATTTTATTAGTTTGGTACTGGTTCTGGTGGATCATTTAAGTTCGTTTCTTTATTTTTTTCATTATCATTACCTTGTGGTGGAAATTGATTATTTCCCAGATTATCTTTGTTGTTGTTTAAATTTAAGTTTGAGTCTGGATCTTTGTTCTCATTATTATTATCAACATCCGCCAACAAGACCTCTGCTTGCTTTTTTGCTTTTTTATATCTGTCATATAAAAACATTCCTAATTTTAATATTAAGCTTGCGCCAAACAACGGTGTCCCAAAACTAATCGCAAACGCAAGATCACAATATCCGCACAAAACCATGACACTCAAGGATAAACAGGTTAATATTGAGATAGACAAAGTTGTATTTTCCGTTTTATAAAATAACTTTAAAAAATTATTTTCTGTCTCGACACTCTTTGAAAGATTTTCATTTAAAAACCGTAGCAAATTAAACATGCCTATTAAAAACAATTGAATCCCGAAAGACAAAACAACTCCGGAAGTTATATATCCAAGTGCAGCCATAACAATAATAGCTACTCCACCCAAACCTGCGAAAAGTAAATATACTACGCCATATTCACCTTTGTGAAATAATGGATACCAACCTTTTCTTTCGACAAATATACTCGAAAGTAATGTAGCTAAAAACATACTTGTAAATCCAAGTACAATATCTAGAAAAAGCCCACTACCAAAAACTCCAAAATAAATCAAACCAAACAATGCAATCACTGCAAATAATAACAAAGTTTGGACTATCTTGTGCTTATTTTCATTTTTCAAACCTTCAGCCATTTTTTAGCTCTCCCCCAAAAAATTGTTAATTAATCTAGCGACTATCTTAAAATTTATTATCTGTCGATTATCTTAACATTTATCTCGACATTACTATTTACTTTACATCTTACTTTACATCCAATTTTTTTATTTGTCAAGAGTTACTCGAATATTTTTATGGATTTGATCTGTTTTTGAAAAGTGATACAAGCTTTTTGCTATTTTGAATTTTTTTTGCATTTACGACCCAATTCTTATTTTTTTATTGCGCAGCAAAAAAATTATCTACCAAAAATCTCTCTTATTGCACAAAAAATCAGATTCATAAAATAAATTTTTTAAGCAAAAATAAAAAACGGCTTGAAATTTAAAGCCGTTTTTGGTCTGAGTTTTTGATGAGAAAAAAATAAACCAAAACAAAAAATCAACTATATTTGAATAATTTCTTTTAAATGTATTTAAATTTCTCCAAAAAAAGATTGAAGCAACAGCCTCAATCTTTTTTATTTGTACATATTTGGTACATGAATAGAAAATATTTTTTATCTGCAAATATAAAATGTTTCCTGGTCTTATTTATTTAAACCAACTGATTTAATGTTCGCTGGGTTTGAATTTTTTGTTTGCTGATATTTATTGATCGCACTTTCTATTTTGAAAGAAAAGTTTTGCTTACAGAGATTTATTTTTAGTTTATCAGATATTTTTTTATTTTCAAATCGTTCTAGTCGTTTTTTTAAGGCACAATTCTCTTTTATTAATTCTTGGATTTTATTCGACATTATCTCGCGTTCTTCCGTCAATTTACATATATTATTTTGGTGATATCGTGCTAAAAACAATCCTTGTTCACTCAATAATTTATCAGATAATAGTTTCTGGTTACTGTTTTTTTTGGTTTGTTCGTTTAGATTTTTTTCTAATATTTTCTGTTTATCACATAAATCTTTTAATTTTGCTTGAAGTCTGACATTTTTCTTTTTTTCATTTTCTAATCGTTTTTTAAGCGATTCTTGTTCACTATTTGAATCTTTTAGCGCTGCTTCCATCTTTTTATTTTTTTCTTTTGTATCATCTAATGTTTTTCTAAGTGTTTCTTCTTCGTCTAAGACGTCATCCAAAGAATTACAAACCTTATTATAATCTAATATTAACAAGCCGTAATCATTTTCTAATTCTATTTCACGTTCCCGGAAATTGTCTAAGTTTTGGGACTGAATTTTGTATAATTGTGATTGTTGATTATTAAGTTCAGTAATTGTACTTAAATACTCACAAATCTGTTTGTTATTATCGTTTAAAAGATTTTCCCAATCTGTAGAATTCCTTTGATTCTCAGACAAATTTTGTTTCGTACAATTGGAATCAGAAATTTGATTAAGGTGTGTCGCATTTACACTATTTGCCTATTTATTTTTTAAATCACCTTCAGTACTTATTTCTTTATTGGATACACTTGTGCAATGATATACATTTATCAGCGAACTAGGTAGCGTTCACATAAAATAAAAATAGATTGAACAAAAAGGAAAGTGATAAGATAGCGATATGAAACTTACAAAAATACAATGTAAAAAGCTAGAGGGATTAATGCCGATAGCGAGGAAACCGGCGAAGATATCAAACTACCAATTCATGTGTATAATGCTTCACATAATAGAGAATGGTTGCAAATGGAGGGCATTACCAAAAAAATATGGAAACTGGCACACAATTTATATGAGATTTAGTAGCTGGTTGAAGAACGGTACGATTTCCAAAATTTTATAAGCTATGAAGAAACAAAAACTGCTTAACGAAGAGGATTATATACTCTTTATTGACAGTACGAACATAAAGGTGAGTCCAGATGCAAAAAAGAATAATTATCAAAAAAAGAGCACTGGAAATTCAAAAGGAGGCCTGACAACTAAGCTACACCTATGTCGTATATCTTCATGTCCAGCGATTTTTCGTTTATCTCCTGGTAATTTTCACGATGCTCCCGAAGGAAGAAAATTGAT
>CAMKTI010000038.1 GCA_946415665.1 uncultured Clostridia bacterium | reverse complement strand
ATTCCTGTAACCCAGTTTCATTTCTTTTATTCCAATCCAAAAATAAATCAAAATAATTCTGTATCAACTGCGCTTCATGGCTTTTTAAATTTTTATTTTTTAATAAATCTTTGCACTGATCTCGCACAACAAATTCATTTTCAATTAATTTCATATTTCTTGAATATCCTTTCCAAGGTTGCACTGATTTTAACCATTCAAGATTAACATTCGTATAAAAATCATCTTTAATGCTTGGCAAATAATCTTGCTGTAAACCTCGAAAAATATTTGAATTAACCCATGGCTCTCCAACCATTTGATTATTTGTCTCAACATTTTTTTTCTCACAGCTAGCAAATAAAAACATAGACATAATAACTACCCCCCAAATAATTTTTTTTACCAAAATATAATCCCCCACAATAATACAACATCATTTATAAGATTGTCTATAAATATTTACACAATCTTCATGTGATAAATCACATGGATCTACTCCATCCATTGTCTGACATGCATTT
Source organism: uncultured Clostridia bacterium (assembly GCA_946415665.1). Taxonomy (GTDB): domain Bacteria; phylum Bacillota; class Clostridia; order Lachnospirales; family CAMVHY01; genus CAMVHY01. The sequence continues at coordinate 13,258 of CAMKTI010000038.1, read as the reverse complement.
TTTGCCAAATCATCAAATTCTTCCGGAGTAATTCCATAATCACTCATTTTTAAATTATCTACGCCACAATCAAATTTTAATTTTTCAAGCTCATCAATAAAATCTAGTGCCGAATCAGCATTTTTATTACCAAAAAATTTTGCCATATCAATAAATCTCTCATGACAAATATTTTTCTCAATAAAATATAAATAATATGCTTTCGAAATCATAATTAATCCGGCACCATGTGGCAATTCTTCATGAAAAGCACTCAGCGCATGCTCTAAAGAATGCTCGCCTGTACATGAACTTGTCATCATAGAATAACCTGACATCACATTTGCAAAAGCCATGCGTGTTCGCGCTTCTAAATCATTTCCATCTTTCACTGCACGCGCTAAATATTTGCTTATATTTTCGATTACTGTCCGTTGAAACATCTCAGAAATTAAATTATGATTCTTCGCGATATATCCTTCTGTCGCTTGCAAAAGTGCATCAAAACCTTGAAAAGCTGTAAATTTTGGTGGCACTGTTTTCATTAGCTCGGGATCAACTATTGCAATTTGAGGGAATAAAAATGGATGCACTATTGCAGATTTTTCTCTGGTTTCGGGTTTTGTAATTACTCCGCCGCAATCAACTTCTGAGCCCGTCCCAGCTGTTGTTGTAATTGCTATAATCGGTAACGGTTTATTTTTTATCGGTTTGTTTTTCCCTGTGCCGCTTGACACATAATCCCATAAATCTCCAGGATTACTTACTAAAAGAGCAATTGCTTTGGACGAATCTAAAACTGATCCGCCACCTAATGCGACTATAAAATCGCAATTGTTTTCTTTGGCGAAAACAGCGCCATTTTCAACCGTTTTTTTTAGCGGATTGCTTTGAATTTTATCAAACAAAACATAATCTACACCCGCTAACTTTAATTGATTTTGGGTTCTTTCGAGAGAACCGTTCGTTTTTGTTGATTTGCCATTCGAAATCAATAACAAAGCTTTTTTACCCGGCATGATTTCTTTGTGCAAATCATTTAAACGTCCTGGCCCAAACAAAACTTTTGTTGGAAGCCAGCAATTATATTGCAAAATAAATCCCTCCCTTAAATTTTTATCAAGTTTATTATACCAATCTATAAACAAATTACTAATTTAAAACGCAAAAAAAAACATGAGATAAAAAATTTATTTAGGCGGCACAATAAAATTTTTACACAGCGAGCAAAAATCAAACCAGGTAGGTAGCGTTCACATAAAACAAAAATAGATTAGTCAAAAAGAAAAAGGTGGCAGGATAGAGAAATGAAATTTACAAAAACACAATATAAAAAGCTAGAGGGATTAGTGCCGATAGCGAGAGAACCGGCGAAGATATCAAACTACAAATTTGTTTGCGTATGCAACCTTTACATAATAGAAAATGGTTGCAAATGTATTTCGCTATCAAAAAAATATGGAAAAGGGTGCGCAATTTATATGAAATTTAGTAGATGGTCAAAAAACTCTAAAATCGCCAAAGCTATTGCTTTTTTTATTCAAAGCCTTGGTTTTAGAAACTATGAAAAAGCAAAAACTGCCTAATAAAAAAGATTATATATTTTTTATTGATAGTACGAGCATAAAGGTTAGTCCAGATGCAAACAAGAATAAAAATAATCATGAACAAAGCATTGGACGTTCAAAAAAGGACCTAACAACTAAGTTGTATTTGTTTTTCACATCTTCATGTCCAGCGGCTTTTCATTTGTATCCTGGCAATTTTCATGATGCTCCTGAAGAAAGAAAGTCGATTGAATTCATATATTCCAAAAATAATAATTATTTCTTGATGGACGGAGCGTACGAAGATGATAAAACTTTGGCTTTGGCCAAAGTTCACAGGTTTAAGAATGTTGTTCCACCTAAAAAAAAATCGTAAGTTGCCTTGGAGTTATGGTCGACAACTTTATAAACATCGTAATATTATCGAACGATATTTCCTGAGATAAAAACGTTTTAGAAAAGTTTTTACTCGTTATGATAAACTTGATTCTATTTTCATTTCTACCTTCTCCCTTGCTTTTATTTTTGACTTGCTTTTTATGTGAACGCTGTCTAATAAACCAAATTAATTTTTAATCTAAAAAAATTTTCATACAAAAAAACGACTCAATACCCCGAGCCGTTTTTATTTTTTTACCAAAACATAAAAACAAAATCTCAACAAAACTAATTTTTTCGTTCTAAATCATTTAATTTATTTTTTTTATACTCAAAAAAATTTCCTTTTTCAATCGCATCACGAATCTCACGCATAAAATTATTAAAAAAATAAAGATTATGCAACACACATAAACGCATCGCCAAAATTTCTTTTGCCTTAAAAAGATGATGGATATACGCGCGGGAAAAATTTCTGCACGTCTCGCACTCGCAATTTTTATCAATAGCAAAATCCTGATTAAAATATTTTGCGTTGTTAAGATTCAACTCGCCAAAATTCGTATAAACTCTTGCATGCCTTCCATTTCTTGCCGGCAAAACACAATCAAAAAAATCAATTCCTCGTGCTACACATTCTAAAATATCTCTAGTTTTTCCAACTCCCATCAAATAAGTCGGTTTATCTTTTGGCAAATAATCCGTAACGGCATCAACAATTTCATATAAATTCTCATATGTTTCGCCACCGATTGCATAACCATCCAAATCCATTTCACTTATTTCTTTCGCATTTTTTATTCTTATGTCTTCAAAAACTCCGCCCTGATTTATCCCGAACAAAAGCTGTTTTTTATTTCGCTCGCGATTTAATTCATCCATTTTATTTTTACTTCTCATCAACCATCGAACTGTCCGTGCAACAGATTTTTCCATATAAGATTTTTCACACGGAAATGGCGTGCATTCATCAAAAGCCATTGCAATCGTAGAATCCAAATTCGACTGAATAATCATACTTTCTTCCGGCCCCATAAAAATTTTTTTCCCGTCGATTATCGAATTAAAATAAACGCCTTCTTCTTTAATTTTTCTTGTTTTCGACAAAGAAAAAACTTGAAATCCACCGGAATCAGTTAACGTCACACCATCCCAATTCATAAATTTATTCAAGCCACCAAGTTCAAATATTAATTTATCTTTTTCTCTTAAATGCAAATGATAAGTATTGCCCAAAATAATTTGCGTGTTTATTTTTTTTAAATCCAAAGCAGAAATTCCGCCTTTAATTGCTCCACAAGTTGCCACGTTCATAAAAACCGGCGTTTGTACAATTCCATGACGCGTAACAAATTCACCACGTTTTGCTTTCCCATCTGTTTTTAATAATTTATACAAAAAATTCTCCCCCGTTTATATTTAACATTTTATAAATTTTACAAGACTTGCCATTAAAATTTTTTCGCTTCCATCCAACAATTCAACTTTTACTTTATAATCATTTTTATCTGCCAAAAATAAAATTTCTTTTACAACACAAATACCAAGTTTAAAATTTCTAACTTTATCACCGACACAATAATTTAATTTAATATTCCTATCAATATTTTTTTTCTCATCATAAAAATTTTTTCCTACCCCAAAACTAAAATCAGACTTTTTTTTATTAAAATCAGCATAAACAATTTTTTTTCTATCGCTCTCAAAATCAATTAATTCGCTCGGAATTTCATCAATAAATCGCGACGGTTTCGAATTTATAATTTGCCCATTTTTTAATCTCGCATCTGCGCAAGATATAAATAATTTTTTTTTCGCGCGCGTTATTCCTACATAAAACAATCTTCTTTCTTCTTCCAATTCAATATCAGATTTAAAATTACTTGGGAAAATATCATCATCAGCACCGAAAATAAAAACACAATCAAATTCCAATCCTTTCGACCCATGCAAAGTCATTAAATTTACAGCATTTTCATCTTTATCATAATTATCCGTTTCTGATAATAAAGAAATCTGCTCCAAAAATTCTGTCAGCGATTTTTTACTTTCTTGCCCTCTTTCAAATTCAATTATTTTCGCCAAAAATTCTTCTATATTCTCGATCCGACTCACATATTCTTCTTGCTTTTCCAAATATTCTTTATATCCTATTTCAAAAATAATCTTCTGCATCAAATCATAAATACTATATTTTTCCTTATAATCCAAAAAAAGATTTATCAACTCAACAAAACAGCCAAAATTTTTATTATTATCAGCAAAAATTTTTAATGCTTCCCATAACGAAATTTTTTCTTGGCTGGCAAAAGACATTACTTTTTCCAAACTTTTTCCACCTATTCCACGTCGTGGAGTATTAATTATTCGCAATAAACTTATTTCATCATCCGGATTATTTATAAATTTTAAATACGCGATCAAATCTTTTATTTCCATTCGATCATAAAATCTTGTCGCACCAATTAATCTATACGCAATATTTTTTTTCACAAACTCATCTTCAATAACACGCGACAAAAAATTATTCCTATACAAAACAGCACAGTTTTTTAAATCAAATTTTTCTTTATTATTTAAAATTTCCTCAGCCAAAAATTTTGCTTCGAGTTTATAATCACTTGCCCTATAAAAAATAATTTTTTCCCCGTCTTTTTGCTCTGTCCATAAATTTTTACTTTTTCGCCCTAAATTATTTTTAATTACACCATTTGCCGCATCCAAAATAATTTGATTCGAACGATAATTTTGCTCAAGCTTAATTATTTTTGCATTCTGAAAATCTTTTTCAAAATCCAAAATATTATTTATATCAGCACCACGCCAACTATAAATACTTTGATCATCATCGCCAACAACACAAATATTCTCTGATTCGCCCGCAAGTAATTTTATTAAAAAATATTGCACAGCATTCGTGTCCTGATACTCATCAACTAAAATATATTTAAATTTATTTTTATAAAATTTTAATACATCATCATAATCCATAAAAATTTTTGCCGTAAAAAAAAGCAAATCATCAAAATCTAATAAATTACCGATTTTTAATTTTTCCTGATAAAGCTTATAAATTTCAGCAACTTTATTTAACCTAAAATCATCATGCGTTTTTATAAAAAATTCGTCAGCGCCAACCATTTTATTTTTATTAAAACTTATTTGCGCGGCAATATTTTTCGGCAAAAAAAATTTCTCGTCTAAATTCAACTCTTTCAAACAGTTTTTTATCAAATTCAAATTATCTTTGGCATCCGTGATATTAAAATTATTTTTATAGCCAAGTTTATCTATTTCTTTTCTCAAAATCCTGACACACAAAGAATGAAACGTCCCAATCCAAACATTTTGCGCATTTATATTTAATTTTACTGCACGCTCTTTCATTTCATTTGCTGCTTTGTTCGTAAAAGTCAAAGCCAAAATGTTATATGGCGCAACTCCATTTTCTATCAAATAAGAAATTTTATACGTAATAACACGAGTTTTTCCAGAACCTGCGCCAGCCAAAATTAATAATGGTCTGTCAATAATTTCGACAGCTTCCGCTTGTTTATCATTTAAATCATTCAATAAATTCATTATGTAAAAAAATTCCTCCAAAAAAATATTTTTTCCAACAGCAAATTTATTTTATCACAAAAAAAGACACGACAATAAAAATGCCGTGTCCAAAACAAAACTTTTTTATTATTTTACTAAACCTTCATTTTGAAAAGCATCAAACGATGGTAAAGGCTCACCATTTTCCAAATTTTTAGCCTTAGGTTTTGAAAAAAATTCATGCGCATTGTTATTATTGCTTTTTTCAATAGTAACGGTAACAGCAGCTTTTTTATCATCGAAACCAAAAAACTTTTTAATTGCTGAAAGAATTTGTTGTATCAAACCAACTTCAGAATTATTATCTTGCTCCAAAGGCGCGATAACTTTAGTTTTTTCAGATAGTGTTATTTTTTCTTTTGATAAGTCTAACGTCAGTTCATCAATTAATTCCGAATTCACTCCAAGATAACCTAATAACTTTTTAAATTTGTTGCTTACATTCTCCCCACTAAAATCTGGCAAATTCTTATTTTTTGATAAGACCTGTTCGTAGATAAATTTTATATTGTTTATAATTTCATTTTTAAAATGATCTACAAAATAATATTTATTGGTGAACAAATATTGGTTCAATTCCTGCGTAGTTAATCTATCTATGAACCCTTTGAAATCAATCGAAAAACTTCGTTTTGAATCAAAAAAACTCCGTTTTAGTTTTTTGCATGCATTGGAAAAAGTCGGCCAATTGTACTCTTCAACATTTCGATTTTTTTCTAAATCTTTAATTTTGCTCCCCTGATATAACCAAAATTTTATAAACTTGCTCGTGATGGTATCTTTTGTTTTTTTATCCCATTTTTTTGTTTTAGACAATTGATCAAAATAAATCTTATTAAAATTATGGAACACATTAACACGATTAAATCCCTTTTTGTTGATTATATGATTTTGTTCCAGAAGCTTCTCTCTGCGACTTTGAATTTTAGATTGAGTCAAATAATCTTTTATCACCTGTTCGAACGGTTTATCGCTCGAAAATAAATTCTCATCCATGCTCAAAACTTCTAAAAACATCAACTGCTCAAGAAAAGTAACCATCGGTGTCTGATCTTTGTCATTACCTAAAGTTTTTAAAGCTCTGCCAAGCGAATGACTCCAAATTTTATCCGGAACACCGTAGAGTCCATCTCCATTACGCCAAAAAGATTCCTCGTATTCCGACAGTGCAATCTCATGCACAATATCGTAAATTTTTTCAACTATAAGTTTTGCATTTGAAATTTTTTCTTGCGCAAATGGATTATTTTTTATTATTTGATTTAAAGGTTTACTTGCACCAGACAACTTTGCGATATCCTCTGCATCTAAAAACTTCATTATCTCATTTAAGGGATTGGCTGGCAAATTTCCTAAACCAATATTATTTTTGTTCATAAAAACACCTTCCTGATAAATATTTTTATCTGTGTGCTCAAGCACAAGTTTAATTATAAAACAAAAAATATATATGTCAAGTAAAAATTTTTAAATATGATAAATGTGGTAGAAAAAATATTATGCTTTGGTTTTGAGATTGTAAATTTTAGACAGCGTTCACATAAAATAAAAATAGAAAATAGGCTGAGCAAAAAGAAAAAAGTGATAAGATGAAGATATAAAATTTACAAAAACACAATATAAAAAGCTAAAGGAATTAATGCCAATAGCGAGGGTTGACACAGATATCAGACTAAAAATTTATGTGTGCAATCTTTACATAATAAAAAATGGTTGCAAATGGAAAACGTTACCAAAAGAATATGGAAATTGGCACACGGTTTATATAAAATTTAGTAGATGGTCAAAACGGTACGATTGTCAAAGCTGTTGTTTTTTTTCTTTAAAACCTTTATTTTAGAAGCTATAGAGAAACAAAAACTGCTTAATGAAGAGGATTATATACTCTTTATTGACAGTACAAGCATAAAGGTGAGTCCAGATGCGCCAGAAGGAAGAAAGCTGATTGAATCCATATATTCCAAAAATAATAATTATCTCTTGATGGACAGAGCTTACGAAAATGATAAAACTTTAGCTTTAACTAAGAATCACAGATTTAAGACAGTTGTTCCACCTAAAAAAAAATCGTAAACTACCTTGGAGTTACAATAAACACCTTTATAAACAACGTAATAATATCGAGCGATGTTTTCTGAGATTGAAACGCTTTAGAAAAGTTTTTACTCGTCATGGTAAGCTTGATTCTATTTTTATTTCTACCGTATCCCTTGCTTTTATTTTTGTTTTGTTTTTTATGTGAATGTGCCTAATTCGAATGCTTTCCACCAGTATTAATTTCTAATTTATTATTTGGTGATAATGGTGATAAGTTATTTTCTATGTTTTTAATATCAAGTTTTTGTTCAAAATTAACAAACAAGCAATTTTCAAGTGTTTCTACTTCAGTCTTTAATTGTTCTATCTCTCCTACTTTTAATTTATTAAGCCTATCATTTTTTGTTTTTGTTTGATATTCTGCAGTAGCTTGATTGTGTTGATTTATAGTTTCGCAATGTTTTTTTTCTACTGGATAATAAGTGTTTTGCCAATAATTCAACGTCGCTTGTTTTTTGTCTTTATAAAAAGCATTTATACGCCAAAAACAAATTAAAAAATTAACAACCAACACACCAAAAAACAATAATGCAATTTGAAAAAATAATAGTTTAAACAAAATAATAGACAAAACAACCGAAATTATTGGCAAAAAGATAAAAAACAAAACAAAACGCCACATCCGATTTTCCCAATACAAACCAAAAGCATTCGTATGTAATTCACCAGTAAAACCATTTTCTTTTGGCGTATCAATTTGTTTTGCCTCATATTTATATCCTTTGTCTAATACATTATTCCAATTTGTTTTAACTGACTTTATCAGACTATTTAATAATTTTTGTTTTTCCCTTTTTTCTTTAGGGTTCTTGATTTCTTTTATCTCGTTTTTTAAACTTTGTATAACTTCCAAAGTTTGTTTCAATTGCCAATCCAAAGGAGCATTTTCTCGATAGTAACCTCCATATTTTTTATCAAACTGATCGCTGGTGTCAATATATTTTTGCACCTCCGAACTTGGATCCTTCTTTAGCAAATCTTTCATTTCGTTTTGATATTCGATCGGAATCCCAGCATGTACCCCCATCATTGCATCAATTATACTCTCCAAAGTATCTGAGTCGCCACCAAAAGATTTTGCCATAGATGATGCCTCCAAAAAACTACCTGCCTGAAGAACTATTCTTAAAGCTAAAACGGCTGTATCATCGCCTAGATTGCTACGCACAAAATTTTTTCTCAGTGTATCTAGATCTAAATTATCCATATCATAGTCATAATATTCTTTCGAATGCGGCCCTCGATTCGCAGAAATATTTTTATTTCTAAACTTGATATTTATATAAATCTTTATATTTTCTTGATTCCAACCGATACGCGATAAATAAATAAATGTTGCAACAGCTAACGCCGATCTAAATCCGCCTTCACTATCATGTGTATTTTCAACAGCTTTTTCAACCTTATTTTCCAGATCTGCAAGATTTTTAGCCACTAAACCGACAGCACAAATTCTCATTGGTCCACCGTTTGCATCGCTAAGTCCTAAACATTCTTGCTTGCTACGGCTTGTTTTTTTAATTTGTTTTAACCTATCATTTATTGAAATTATAGCCTGCTGATCCTTTAAATTTATTTCCTTATTCTGCTTACCATTTATTTCTTTTAATAACTTTTTAACTCCTCCACCGAATTTTTTTAATAGATTTGGATTTTTATTTGTGAAATTTATTAATCTTGCGGTATATGAACTCGGATTTATGTTGCCATTTGGATCATCTAAAATTTCATTTGCAAGCTCAAGTGCACAAACACTATCATCTGTGCAATGATTATACCAACACTGCTGCTGTATACTATTTGAAGATTCTTGGGCTTCTTTATCATATAGATATTTTGGATGTATCAAAAATTTATTTTGTTTATAATCTTTATCTTTGCAGAACGCCGTTTTACTCTTATGTTTTCCTTCTTTACGTTGAAACGATTTTTCTTTGGGAAATAAAGGACAGCATTTTAAATTTAATTTATGCAAGTTTTTATTTTTAATATAACCGACCGGAGTAATAGATTCACCAGAGTAATCTCCAATGATACTGCCAAGTAATTTACCATTCGAATCAAATTTAATCTGATTTTCACCCATATTATTTTCGTTTAATAGCATTTACTAACTCCCTTTAATAAATTTTATTTTACAGCAATAACGATACCGTTAAATAAAACAAACTATCAAACATTGTACCTAACACGATACCACAACATTTATTAAATCACAAATTTTTTTGTTTGTCAATTTCATCGTTATAAAAATTTTTGTCAATAAGAAAACGCGCTCTAACTCGGAGGCACGTTTTTTTTATTTTGGATTTATCTTTGGTTGCAAATTATAAAAATCTCGGTCGACATTTCTTTAAGATCGAAACTTATTTACAAAAAGCGAATAACGGGAATCGAACCCGCCTCTCAAGCTTGGGAAGCTTGCATACTACCAATGTACTATATTCGCATAAAATCGTATTAAACTTGATATTAGCACTATAAATTTTAAATGTCAAGTGCAAATAAAATCATAAAACAATATGACTTTAAAAATACTAAGATGTCAAGCGATAAATTAATTTCTAACTCAAGAGAATTAAAATCAAATCGATATATAAAATTATAATATCGCTTTTTTTATTTTATATGCTCGTACAAAAAAATCTTGCCATATGATTTTATATATAAACTTTTTATATATCAACGGTGTCACATTTAAATTTAAATTAAATTTTTGAGTCCGACAATCTTATTATCGTTTTATGTTTTTATTTTATGAAAAAAATAATATTTTGATTTTAAAATTGGCAATGATTTATGCTTTTGCCCATAGAAAAAAATTTTTTTGGAGAGATGAATTAATATGAATCATTTTTATTTCGAATTGATAGTTTGTCTTATTTTATCAGCATTATTTATTGGATTGACTGTTAATTTTTTTGTTAAGAGGATTTTAAATGCATATTTGGATGAGATAAATAAAACACTAGAAAATTTAAATCTTGATTTAGATATGAAATTAATTTATAAAATTCCGGCTTTGATTAAATTTTATGATGAGATTTTTAAGTTGCAAAAAATTTTGAGAGCCAAAAAAAAAGAACACAATGAAATTATTAAAGTTTTAAATTCAGTTGCTGTTAATATCGAATTAAATAAATTTCTCGAGGATTTTATCCCCAAAATTTCAGCTACAACCGAAAGTTCGGCAGCAGCTTTTTATGTATTAAATGATTTTAATAATAAGCTAGAAATTAAATATTCGATGGGGTTTAATAAAAATATTTATAGAGAGTTTGATTTGGAAGCAAATGAATTTGTCACGGATGATTTTGAAATGAAAATAATTAAAAATATTCCCGGTGATAGTGTTTTTATGATCAAAAGTTTTTTAGGCAAAATAAAACCGAAATCATTGTTGGTAGTTCCTGTTGAAAATGAAAGTAAATTAAATGGCATATTAATTTTGGTAAGCGTATATGATTATACAAATGAGCAAATCGAAATTATAAAAGCGGTAAAAAATTATATTGGAATAGCGATAAAAAACGGCTTCTCTTTTGAAAGAAAAGAACGCTTGATAAACGAATTACAATTGCAAAATAAATTGATTCAGGATTTAAATGACACGCTCGAAAAAAAAATTAAAATTTAGTTTGGTAGTTTTGGAGGTTATATTTGATTTTGAAAAAAAAATCGCAATCAAAATTATTTTTTATAAGCTTTTTATTAATTTCAGGAACAATTTTTGGTTCGGTCGTAGCAAATAATTTGGATGGATTTTTAATAGACAATCTTAACGTTGCAGTTAAAAAATTTTTTTTGCAAAGTCTTAGAGGTGCATGTGAAAACAGAGTAAATTTATTTGCCAACGAATTTTTTAAAAATATTAAAACGGTTTTGTTTTTATGGATTTCCGGATTTATCCCATTCGGAAATTTTTTTTTGGGCATAATATTATTTTTAAAAGGTTTATCTTACGGATTTACGTCTTCAATTTTGTTTTCGATCTATAAATTTAAAGGCGCCTTTTATATTTCGAAATTTATTTTCCCAATAAATTTTGCTTTAATGCTGATTTTTATTTTTGTCGCAAATCACAGCATAAAATTTTTTAAATCTACGTGCACACAAAATAAAAATTTATTAAAACAAAATATGCTTGAATATGTATTTATATTTATTTTTTCCGTTTCATACGTGTTTTTAATTACGTTGGCTAATACTTATTATTTTTTAAATTAGCTAAAAAAAAAACACCCGACACAAAAATTAATTTTGGTTAAAATTATTTTAAAGGTCTTTTTAAATCAGCTTTTAGACATTAATTTTTTATTTAAATTAAAAACAACATTTCTTAAACTCTTCTTGTTAAGACAATCTACCCCCCTGAAATTTCAAAAAAAACAATTTAAAACACTTGACAGGTGTTTTTTTTTGGTTTATAATAAAAATATCTTGGTTATCATAATTTTATTTTTATTTTGGCGAATACTTAAAAACTGGTTTGTGAGGGATTTTTATTTTTGAAATTTATTTTTTGCCAAAGATAGCCAAGAAATTTATCAAGTATTTGGGAGGAGATTTTGTCAATGGATGAAAAATTTGAATCTGGATCTGAAATAAAGGAAAAATTTGAATTTGAATTTTCAGAAAAACGCAACAGTTCAGAGACCAAAGAGGGATTTTGGGCGAACCTCAAAGATAAAGATTTTCGGAAGGAAACAATCCGACCGAGGGCTTTGGAAGTATTAACGGCTCTATCTTTTTTTGGCGGGGTAACTTTGACCGCATTGATTGCATCTGGAGTTTTGCTTTGGGGACCAATAGGTCTTGGAATTTGCGCAACATTTGGTTTTATCGGCGCAAGCCATTTGTTTGGAACTATGAGTTGGAGGGAGGAATATTACGAGAACAATAATGGCACTCCTTGTTTTAAAGGCGCAGGAGAAGGTTGGAATTTTTTTACCTCGATTATGAAATTTTTGGTTTTGCCTATAATTTTTGCATTGGGCGGAATTTCGCTTATAGTTTTGGGAAGTCTTGGAATAATGGGATTAGGTTTAGGACTCGGGCTTGGAATACCATCTATCGTTGCATCTTTGTTTGTGTTTAATTTTTGGTTTGGTGATTATAATAAAGAAGGTTTCATGCGAGGAGTTTGGTTGGCATGTATAGCAGTTGCTGGGATGATTGCCGCCGTGACGTTTTTAGTTTTGGGATTTGCGGGAATTTTGGCTTGGTCGTCCGTTTTAGCTTTTGGAGTGCCAGCAGCTGTTGCCGCCGTTGTCATTCCAATCGTCGGAATTGCAATCGGCTCGACAGACTGGATAAAATTTAGAACCAGAGTCGAAGAATTGTTGGAGCCTGTATTACTTTGCGGTGGGATTGCCTTAACTGTTTTGATTTCGCTTGGAATTTTGCCGTTTGGGGCTGTAGGAATTGGAATTTGTTCCGCGCTTATTTTTATCAGCGCAAGCCGCTTCTTAACTACAAATAGTTGGTCTAATTATCATAGTTATTATCTGAAACTCGAGGCTGGTCAGGGCAACAGCCTGATTGCTGGTACGGGTTTTGATGATATTGTACCCGTAAAATTGGTTTCTTCCATACTTGTAATTTTGGTAGGAATTGTGTTACCAGTACTTGGCGTGACTGGAGTTTTTGGATTA
>CAMKTI010000037.1 GCA_946415665.1 uncultured Clostridia bacterium | reverse complement strand
CGCTATCTTATCACTTTCCTTTTTGTTCAATCTATTTTTATGTGAACGCTACCTAGTTCAGTTGTGAAGCAAAAAGTGAAAGCAAAAATATTGATTAAAAATATTGTAGGTATAAAGACTGATGAAAAAGCGAAATGTGGGTTAACTTTGGAACAAGCGTTAGAAGCTGATGATTTGTTTAATTTTTTAGACAATGATAATCCAAAAGAACTCGAAAAAATTTTGGATGTTGGTTATTACATTAAAAAAACAGAGGACACAAAGGTTTTTAATCCAGACAAAATGAAAGGAGCTTGCGGACTGTATGCTTAAACGTACAGATATATTAAATAATCTTGAAAAGGCCAAAATGGTATTAATGTTTTATTATCAAATTTTGCCCAATCTTATAGATAGAAAGATAAAATCTTATAAAAACAGAACAAATGATCTAAAATGTAGATATTTGAAAAAATCAACTCCAGTGTTTTCGTTTGCATATGAACTATTAAAAAAGTATAAAAGCAAAAGTGAGAATGATTTTAATGAACTTAAAAGATACATTGGCAAGATAACGAGTGATATTTTAAAAGAAACATCCAAATGGTCTGGTGCTATAGACGTTTTTTTTGATTTAAAAAATTTTTATGACAGGAAAGAAAGTGACAAGTTAACAACAAACTGTAGTTTAAATTGTCGTTTAAACAAGATGTTATGTTTCTTGCACCATAATCGAATTATTCAACAATTAGCATGTGTAATTAAATTTAATGTACTTGAAAATGAGGAATTTTCTTGCAGTTGGTCAGAATGGTTTCGTGAACTTTGGCGATGTTTGCGTGATGATTTTTTGACGTTTTGGAAAAGCAGTTACAAGATAACAAAAGCGGTTATACTTAAAAAATTTCTTAATGAGTTTGATAAGATATCGGTAAAATTAGATAATAATAAAAGCACGAGTATAACTTTATCCGAATTATTGAAAGAAGTGAATGAATTTATTCCGATATCAGAAACAGCAAAGCTACAAAAATAATTGGCATACAAAAAAACAAAAAGCGGACTTAAATTTAAGCCCGTTTTTTTGTGCTCACTTTATTTAATAACAATTTATTCGCTCACGATAAATCCTTTTTATTAAAGATTATTATAGCAAAAAATAAAAATAAAGCGCCAAAAAAAATCATACTTATAATTTTATAAACGCTAACGTTTGGATTTACAAGCAACTCCATAAATTTATCAAATGGATTTAATTCAAAAAAAAGCCTATTTGCTAAATTTAATTTTCCTAAAAAAGCAAACACATCTGATATTGCCGTTAAAAAAAATATGCCAACTAAAAAACTTGCAAATCGATTTTTAAAAATCGTACTCATAAATAAAAAATAATTGCCGGCAAACCACGAAAATATTAAATACATAAAAATTAATTTATCTTCATCGATCTGGTTTTGCATTGCAATTGCATTTTTAAAACACGCATTAAATAAGCAATTTATAATTCCAAGCGTGACACCCAATAAATTTATCGCTAAAATTTTTGAAAATAATATTTTTCCACGAGACATTTTCCCCGTAAATAAAAAAGTTGCTGTCCCACTATAATATTCTTCCAACAAAATATCTATTGCGTAAGCGAATATCATAAACATAAAATAAACTGCCGGCAATAAAATTACAGCCTGCAACTTTTCGCCAGCTAAATTTTTTATTTCATGTATTTTACTTATTAAAGGCCAAACTAAAATCAAAAAAACTCCAAGATAAATATAAATCCCTTTTTTACAAAAAATCTTTTTATACTCAAACCAAGACATTCTTAAAATATCAAACATTTTCATCGCCACCAGTCGAATTCAAAAATTTTTGTTCAAGATCATTTTTAACTTCATATACGCTATAAAAATTTATATCTTTCAAAACCAAATCTTTTATAAACCTCATCAAATTTTCTTTTTGCAATCTAACTTTTATCAAATTATTTTTTATATCCTCGATAACAATATTTTTTTGCTTTAACAAATCCATAAATTCATCCATTTCGTCTGTTTCAAACGCAAAAATTTTATCATCAAAATTTTTTTCCTGCATATCAACAACTTCGGTAACTTTACCTTTTTTTAAAATAACAACTCGATCACAGACTTTTTCTATTTCGGCCAAAATATGACCTGAAATCAAAACAGCGACATCTTCTTGCTCCGCCAATTTTTTTAGATAATCACGTATTTTTTTTATTCCATCAGGATCTATTCCATTTGTCGGCTCATCTAAAATTAAAATTTTGGGATGATTTAAAAATGCCAACGCCATACCTAATCTTTGTTTCATTCCAAGCGAATATTTTTTTACCTTCTTTTTTACTTCGCTCGACAAACCAACAAATGACAACATATTATTTATTTCTTTTCGATCTACTTTTCCTGACAAGCCAGAAAAAAATTTTAAATTCTGATACGCATTCATATAAGAATAAAATTTTGGTGTTTCAATCATACATCCCAAAAGTTTTTCATCTCTTTTAATTTTATTTTTATCAACACAAAAAAATATATCGCCACCATGTTTTTTTATTAGCCCAACAATAATTCGCATTAAAGTTGTTTTTCCTGCGCCATTTGGTCCGACTAGTCCTAAAATTTCTCCTTCTTTTAAATCAAAACTTACGTTCCGCAAAACATAATCTTTGTCAAATTTTTTATTCACGTTGACAACTTTTAAAACGTCTCCCATAAATTATCCTCGCAAAAAAAATTATTTTTAAATCCAAAATAAAAATATCTTGACACAAAAAAAATTTTCTCATGTCTTATAAACTTTTATCAAAAAAAATTTGCTTTGTGAATATTAAGAAGTATTATATGGGAATGAATTAAATTTGGAGGTGAAAAATTTTGGATTTAAAAAACACCAAAACAGAAAAAAATTTATTGGCGGCATTTGCAGGTGAATCTCAAGCGGCAAACAAGTACGGATTTTTTGCTTCACAAGCTAAAAAAGATGGTTATGAGCAAATAGCAAATATTTTTCTAGAAACAGAAAAAAATGAGCGCGCACATGCAAAAATTTGGTTTAAATTATTAAATGGAGGACAAATTAAAAATACGCCGGAAAATTTAAAAGATGCGGCCGCAGGAGAAAATTATGAATGGACAGATATGTACAAAAAATTTGCGGAAGAAGCTGAGAATGAAGGTTTTTCAGAAATTGCTGATTTGTTTCGTAAAGTTGCCGAAATAGAAAAAGAACATGAGCAAAGATATTTGGCATTGCTAAATAATATTAATTCAAATAAAGTTTTTGAGCGTGAAAACGAAACTGTTTGGATTTGTTTAAACTGCGGACACGTTCATTATGGAAATCAAGCTCCTGAAAAATGTCCGGTTTGTTCGCATCCAAAAGCTTATTTTCAATTAAAAAAACAAAATTATTAATAAAAAATAATCCCCAAGACAATTATCTTGGGGAGTTTTTATTTATGACAAAAATCATTTAGAGCAAATTATTTGCTTTTCAAATCATTTTTAACTTTTTACTTCCGCTTTATTTTTCTTTCGAGTCCTTATTTATTCTCTATATCATCCTAATTCCGTTCTTCCTCTTCAGTCATTTCCATATTTTTGTTTACTACTCTACTAATTGGATTTATTTTATTGTTATTTGTTGTATTAATTTCGTTTTGCCGTTGTTCTTCTGGCAGGTTTTCTTGCTTATTATTTTTATTTTTGGATAAATATTCATTTAGGCTATTAAAATTATCGTTTAGTGTACCAAAACCATTTACATATCTTGATCGATAATTATTCATACTATTTAAAGTTTGTTTTTTCTGTTTGTTAAGGCGAAATCTTTTTATGAATTGCCACCAACTTAATTGTGATAATTGGTTCTTAATGTCTGTCAATTGACTTTCAAATTTCAACATTTTTGATTTTATGTTTGGAAATTGCTTCGTAAAAAAAGTTCGTATTGGATCACAAAAATCATGGTCAACATCACTTATTTTATATTCATCGTCACTACTATAAATTATTTTTGCCATATTTAATTTATTTTCATTTGATACTTTAAATACTGTTTCTCTCAGTCCATCATTATTGCCAACAAAAAAATCTTTTAACATTTCCAAATCTTCATCAAAACGTTTAACTGGATCTCTTTCTTCCATTTCTACCATTTTTTCCATATCAGATTCCTCCTTTAAAAAAACTACTGATAAATGCAAACTACAAAATCGATTTGATATAATTATATCATCAAATAAAAAAATATTCAAATTGATAAGGAGATTTTTAAAATGTGTATTGAATGTTATATTTCTGAATCAAGAATAACACCGCTATTAAATCCAATTTATTGCCTAAAAAATCATACACAATATATTTGTGGAAATTGTGGACGATGTATTTGTATTGAATATGATCCTAAAAATAATTTGCAACGTTGGAATTTTCCTTTTAAATCGTTAGAATTTGCCAAAATGTATTTGCGAGTTGCTGATTATATAACAAAAAAATCTTGTGGAATATATGAAATACAAAATCAAAACCGAAAATCTATATACAAAATTTTTCCTGACCAAAATGATTTAGAAATCTATTTAAAAAAACACAAAGACAAAGCTTGTGAAAATAAAAATCCCGTTTTTAAATCAAAAAAATATATAGAGTATCCAAAAACTCAAGTAAAAAAATTAAACCCAAATGAAATTCAAAAATATATTTCCGAGAGAAAAATTTATGAGTGATAAAATTTTTAAAATAAAATTTGGTTTACCTCGATTATGTAACTATTATTTCTTTGTTTTTTCCAGTGTGTATTATTCGCCTTGTTCGTAAAAATATGATTGTTCTATGCCTTTGAAAATAATTTCGCGGTCATTTATTTTTTCAGTTAAATTAGGTTCAATCAAACAACGCAATTCAAGATCATTAATAGGACTGCGTTCCATAGCCTGCAAATATTTTTTTTTATCTATGTTTTGCCAGTTAATAACTTTTTGAATCCGATTTTTTAAAATCAAATCTAACCAAATTCTCGTGCTGCGACCATTTCCTTCCATAAACGGGTGACAAATATTCATTTCCACATATTTTGTAATAATCTGATTAAAAGTTTGCTCCGGCATTTTTTCAACTGCCAAAAGCGCAGCTTCTAAATATAAAAAATTTGCAAAACGAAAATTGCCTTTTGAGATATTAACCGTGCGAATTTTGCCCGCGAAATCATATAAACCATCAAATAATTCTTTGTGAATCATTTGTAAACCTTTAGTTGTACCAATTTCAATTTTTTCTATTTTTCCACTCGTAAAAAACTTTTTTGCGTTTTCTAGACTTTTTTTATTTATTTCATGTTCATTCATAATTTACACTCCATATTTATTTTTCTCTTATCAATCCACAAAAAAAAACAGACCCAACACAATTTTTTGTGCCAAGCCCATTTTTTTATTCTTCATCATTATCATTATTATCAAATAAAGCTCTAAATTCATCACCCGTAATTTTTTCTTTTTGCATTAATAAATCAGCCGTCTTAATTAAAATATTCATGTGGGATTTTATAATTTCTAAAGCTTGTGCGTACGAAACACGAATTATTTCTTTTATCTCATCGTCAATCATGCACGCCGTTTCCTCACTATAATTTTTTTGCCGACCAAAATCTCTTCCCAAAAATAATTCTTCGCCACCATCTCCAAAGTGTATCGGTCCAAATTTATCACTCATTCCATATCTCATGACCATATCTCTTGCGATTGCCGTAGCTCTTTCAATATCATTCGAAGCTCCAGTTGTAATATCTTTTATCATTAATTCTTCTGCTGCTCGACCACCTAACAACGAAATAATATTTTGCTCCATCTTTTTTTTCGTCACATAATTTCTTTCTTCGACAGGAATATTCATCGTATATCCGCCAGCCATTCCTGTTGGAATAATCGAAATCATATGCACTGGATCAAGCTCCGATAAAATTTCAAATAAAATCGCGTGCCCCGCCTCATGATATGCCGTAATTATTTTTTCTTCGTCAGAGATTACACGACTTTTCTTTTCCGTTCCGATTCCTACTTTTATAAATGCGCGTCTTATTTCATTCATCGTAATCGCATTTTTATCAACTCTTGCAGTTAATAACGCTGCCTCGTTTAATAAATTTTCTAAATCTGCCCCAGTAAATCCCGAAGTTGTCTGCGCAATAACTTTTAAATCCACATCATTCGACAACAATTTTCCTTTAGCATGCACTTTTAATATTTCCTCGCGCCCTTTTACATCAGGTCGACCAACAACAACTCTTCTATCAAAACGACCTGGACGCAAAAGAGCAGGATCCAAAATATCAGGACGATTTGTCGCTGCAACGACAATAACTCCTTGATTAACACCAAAACCATCCATTTCGACTAATAATTGATTTAGCGTTTGTTCACGTTCATCATGTCCACCGCCAAGACCAGCTCCACGTTTTCGTCCAACTGCATCTATTTCATCGATAAATATAATACACGGTAAATTTTTTTTTGCCTGCTCAAATAAATCTCTAACTCTTGACGCTCCTACGCCAACAAACATTTCAACAAAATCCGAACCAGACATACTAAAAAATGGAACGCCTGCTTCGCCTGCAACTGCTTTCGCCAATAAAGTTTTTCCTGTTCCCGGTGGACCAACTAATAAAACTCCTTTTGGAATTCTTGCGCCAATAATGGTAAACTTTGTCGGCATCTTTAAAAACTCAACTATTTCTTGCAACTCGACTTTTTCTTCATCCAAACCGGCAACATCGTTAAACGTAACTTTATTTTTATCAGACTGAACAGATTTTGCTTTGCTTGCCCCAAAAGATAAAATTTTGCTACCGTTTCCACCTTGCATTTTGTTCATAAAGAAAAACAACAACAGAATAGAAAAAAACAACATGAGAATCGGAGAAAGAAGTTGAATTAAAAAACCTGTTTTGGGAATAAAATTAGTCTTTATTTTAAAACCCCAGATAACCGAATCTTGATTTGCTATCTTCATAAAACTCGACATGCTCGGAATTTGTAAAATGCCATAATCTAAATCATAATTTTTGCCACTCATTTTATATCTATCGTTTAATTTAAATTTCACTACACCGCTGTCACTGACATCAAGATCACGATTAATTTCAAGACTTTCTATCATGCCAGAATCCATTGCTTGTATTAAATCACTATAAGTTAATGGCTCAACTTTTTTATCGCTCGAGAAAAACACATTAAAAACAAAAAAAGCAATCACTATTAATATAAACACACTCAAATAAGCAGACAAAACTTTTATATATCTGTTTTTTCGCAAAGTAAAATCCTCCCGGCAAACAAATTATTAATTCTCAAGATAACCGATATAATCCACGTTTCTAAAATAATTACAGTAATCAAGACCGTATCCGATAATAAATTTATCTGGAATAACAAAACCCACATAATCAGCAACAATATTTTCCGTACGCCTTGATTTTTTATCTAACAAAACACAACTCGAAACACTTAACGGATTAAACTTTTTTAAATACTCCGTCAAAAATTTTAAAGATTTACCAGTATCTATTATATCCTCCAATATAATTAAATGCTTCTCATTTAAATTTTCCGTATCTGTTAAATCTTTTTTTACAACGATATTACCTGAACTTTCTTGATCATTTCCATAACTTGATATCTCGACAAAATCCATATCAAATATCAAATCTAATTTTTTTGTCAAATCAACAGTAAAAAAGATTCCTCCTCTCAAAACACATATTATTTTTACAGCTTTGTCTTTAAAATCATTCGAAATTTCAACTGCTAATTCAGCAATCCTATTTTGAACTTTCTCCGCATCCAACAAAACCTTTAATTCACTTCTGATATCTTTCATTTTTACATATCCCCCAAAATATAAATAAAATATTTTTTTTTATATAGTCCAATGCCGTTCGAAATTATATCAATATCTTTATTCATAATCCAAACAACATCACTATCAATTGCAAGCACCGGAATATTATGCCGCTCTCTGCTTACAATTTTCTTCTCAGAAAAAATTTTTTTAAGTTCTTTATGCCCAAACCCTTCAAAAAAAATTCTATCTCTGGTCCGATAATTTCTTATTATCAGCTTTTCCACGTTATCACAATAAAATTCTTTTGTAAATAAAACAATTTTCTCGCTAAAAATATTTTTTACGTCAAAAAATTTTTTTTCACTCACCAAAATATATTTTTTTATTTGATTGACAAAAATTATCTCATCAAGTTTTATTTTATATTCGAACGCATTTATATTTTTTTCGGTTTCAACCAAATTATAAAAAATGATCCTATCAAACGATTTTTCAGCGACAAAATTTTTCCCAATAAAAACTTTTTTACCGTTATTTTTTTTTATTAATCCCAGCACTGCATTTATATTTTTGTAACAAAAACCATCTCCCAAAATTTTTTTAATCATGACATAAACGACTTTGTTTTGCAAAACATCAGGCAAATCATTTATTTTTTTCAAATCCAAAAAAAAGTTTTTTTCACCATAATCAAAGCTATCTATTATTTTTTTTGCTTCTTGCTCTAAATAATTATTTTCCATGTCGATAATTTTGATGCTCCTAGCAATTGTATCAAGAAAATTAGGATTAATTTCTTTTAAGACAGGCATAATTTTGTTTCTGATTTTATTTCGCGTGTAAAAACAATTTAGATTCGAACTATCCGTCACAAAATCTAAATTATTTTTTTGACAATAAATTTCTATTTCATCGCGAGAAATATTTATCAACGGCCTAATAATTTTATTTTGAATTGGTTTTATTCCAGAAAAACCATCTGAACCACAACCACGAATCAAATTCATCAAAACCGTTTCGACATTATCATTTTTATTATGTGCCGTAGCAATTTTATTTGCACTATATTTTTTATATAAATCCCAAAAAAATTTATATCGACACAATCTTCCTGCTTCTTCGAGATTTATTTTTTTTTCTTGGGCAAAATTTTTAACACAAATTTTTTTATGTTCAAAAATAATTTCTTTGTTTTGACACGCACATATATATTTTACAAAATTTTCATCACGATTAGATTCTTCGCCACGTAAATTATGATTTAAATGCGCAACTATTATTTTTAAATCAAACTTTTTTTTTATCTTTAAAAATAAATCAAGCAAACAAATGGAATCTGCACCACCTGATACTCCAATTATGATTATATTTTTTTTCTCTGCATCAAGCATTTTATATTTATGAATCGTATCCAAAAATTTATTTAACAATACTTTTCACCACCTATTATTAATTTTAAATTTGTATTTTATAATAAAAACTAAGCTTTATTTTTATAAAGCAAAAAAATTTAATCGGAGTGATTTTTTTTTTATGATAAAAAAATTTTTTTCTGTGGTGATGATTTGTGTAATTTTTTTCGCCAATACAAATTTTATTTGGGCTACTGATTTTTTTCCTGAATATGAAAATCCAAAAGATATTATAATTACCCGTCCGACAAATAATTTTCAAACTTATGGAGAAAATATAAGTTTGTATGGCGCTTGTGATTATGATTATCCGTTGTATGTCAATAACAAAGAAATAAAATATACTGAACACGGGTTTTTTGCTTCGTATGAAAAATTAAATGACGGAGAGAATATATTTGTTTTAAAAAATGGAGAGCATGAAAAACAGATTTGCGTAATAAAAAAAACGGCAGAATCAAATCCAACAAAACCAAAAGATGAAATAAAATTGTTTGAAGCAAAAAAATCAGGCATTGTTACGCGAGATAATATTTCGCATAGAAGTCGACCTGATGAAGCAAATGATGATTTACTGGAGCCATTAGTAAAAGGAACTTTAGTAAATATTTTGGGAGAAACAGATGAATATTATTTTATTTCGGACAAAACATTTATTTACAAAGAGTCTGTTGATATTTTTGATAATGAGTTAAAAGAAAATAAAATTTATGGCATAGATTTTGATTTGAATTCGCCAGAAATAAAATTTGTTATGGATCGAAATAGTTTGTATCAAGTAAATCAAAATGGGAATGAAATAGAAGTTGTAATATCTGATTCGAGTTTAGATGAAAATTTTGATTTTGATTTGGAAAATAATTTTTTGATAGAAAAAATGGATTATAAATATGATGGCGAAAAAAAATCAGTTAATTTTAAAATTGGTTTGAATGAGAATATAAAAACAAATGGATATGAAGTTAAATTCGAAAATAATAATTTAATATTGAGATTGCAACTTTGGCCAGAAATATATCCATATGAAAAAAAATTAGATGGAGTAAAAATTGTTGTTGACGCTGGACATGGCGGAAATGATTTTGGAACTTTAGGCCCAGCTGGAACAAAATATTTAAATGAAAAAGATATAAATTTAATAATTGCCAATAAATTAGCTGAACATTTAAAAAATCTTGGCGCAGAAATTATTATGAACAGGACAGAAGATGTTTTTGTGCCGCTAGCGGATCGCGTAAAAAATATAAAAGAAAGCAAACCGGATTTTTCAATTTCGATTCATGGAAATTCTCGCTTGGAAACAAAAGATTATCTTGGAGTTTCAGGTTTAATTGTTTATCATACGTTTAATACAAATAATGCACCTGAATTTATTAGTCGAGCTCTTTCTGAAAAACTTGATTTTGTTCGTGAACATCGAGTAAGTAATTTAGCATTAACACGAATAACAAATTGTCCTGCAATTTTAGTTGAGACAAGCTTTTTGTCGAATCCAAATGATTATGAAAAACTGATAAATCCAGAAGAACAAAATAAAATCGCACAGGCAATTGCAGATTCCGTGCAAGAATATTTTTATTCCGTAAAATAATTTTATTTTCAGCACAAATTTTTTAGACAAAAAAAACGGCCTCGTTTATTCGAAGTCGTTTTTTTATTGGCCGTGAGTTTTTATTTTTATTTTTATTTTTTATTTTGCTCATTAAATACCACGTAATAAATATTAATAAACTTTTCGAGTCCAAGACTAATATTAAATCTTTGATTATAATTTATATAAAAATCTAACTCGTCATATAATCCTACATCATAAAAATCTCTTCGTACGTTTGAACGATCTACAAAAACATTTTCTGCCAATGGTCTTATGACATCATCAAAATTATTATCTAGTTCAGATTTTTGCGCTGCATTTAATTTTTTATAAGACTCCAAAAATATAATTTTAAGGTCATCGTCGTTTAAATCATAAAATCTTGTTTTATAAATAAAATCGATCAAATCAAAAGCATTTTTTGCGTTTTTTAGCATTGCCCCCGCTGTTCCAGAATATCCTGTAAAACTTTCAAATAATTCATATATAGTTTGTGTGTCAACGGGATAATTTCTTGCGTCAAAAATAAATTCTGTTCCATTTTTTAAATAATCCCATTGCGATTCGGAAATTATAAATTTTAATCTGTGAGTTTCTTCATCATAAATAATTTCAGCTTTTAAATTATTTTCGTTTGGATCTGTCAAATTTGTTTGAATTGAATTATCTTCTTGCAGAATTCCTGTTCCGTCCATCGAAGCCAATCTTAAAATCGAAATATTTATATCAAAATTATTTTCTTCCATCTCATTCGGAGTTATTTCTAAAATATTTTCATATTCATCAACGCCGTAATAACATCCAGACGGAATATATTTTTCTTTTTCTGGATTAATTTTTTCGGATGAAATCATTATTTGACTTTCTTTTTGTGGTGTTTGAGAAATATTATTTTTTGACTTAAAACTTTTAAATCCATAAAAACAAATCACCACAAAAATAATTATTACCAACAAGATTAAAACTTTTTTTTTCATTTTTTATTGCTCCTTATAAAATATTTTTTTATTTTTTACACAACACACCATTTATAACACAACCATATTCTACCGTAAAAAACAATATTTGCGTTCTATTTTGATACATAAACGACGATTTTTGACGCATCCATCGGCTAAAGTCAATGGGTGCGTCAATTAATCTTATTTCTAAAATCTAAATATCAACAGATATGTGTGATACAATTGGTTTATGTACAAATGTAAAATAGAATCGAAGGAGTTTTAAATTGTGAGAGTGCTTGCCAATGCAATAGATTTTTTTCTTTGCTTAATTGAATTTTTAATATTTGCACGATGCATTATGTCGTGGATAGTTATGATCGGTGGAAAAAATTCTTTTTCTAGTGTTCTATATGAGCTTACGGAATTTTTTTTGGCGCCTACTAGAAAGTTACTAGATAAGATTGGTTTAAAAAACTGTTTTATAGATTTTTCTCCGATGATAGTATGTTTTTTAATCGAGCTGTTAAAAATTTTCTTTGCCAACTTGCTCGTTTAAAAATATTTATGTACAAAAAATCAAAGCCAGAAATTATTTTGAGAACGACTTTTCTCGTGCGTTAAGTCAGTTTTTGTTTTGTGACCAAAAAAAGACAGCATTATAAAATGCCGTCTTTATTTATATTAAAAATTATTTTTTAGAACTTGCTTTTTCAGATTCAGAGTTTGATAAATCATTAGATTTTTCCACATCACTATCACTTTCCTTGTTTTGATCCGTTTCTTTACTTTCATCTGAGTCTTCACCATCGTTGGTAATTTCGTCGGAATTATCATCTTGATTTTCTGCATCATCACCTTCTTTTGTATTTTCTGTAGAAAATTCGACATTAGAGTCATCTTGTGAATTATCAGTATTTTCGTTATGATTATTTCCACCGCAAGCAGTAAAAATTAACATTGTAACCATTAAAAATGGAACAACAAACAATAATTTCTTTTTCAAAAAAGTCACCTCCCGCTTTATTATGTATGTGCTAAAAATACGTAATATTATTTTTGCACATATCTCTTCCCGGTGTTTGAATAAATTACTGCGACCGAGACGGTGTATTATAGCACGCAAAAAATAAAATGCAAAAACAATTAAGCCTATAACATACAAATAATTTTTTGCGTGGAACGTATTCTAAACCAAATATTTATTTCAAGTCAAAAAAAAATAAAATTTAAAGGGGGAATTTATTATTAATCTCGAGTCACTAAAAAAAATCGTAGCTGATTGTAGAAAATGTCCGCTTGCAAAAACGCGAACAAATATTGTTTTTGGAGATGGAAATATGAATTCAAAAATATTATTTGTAGGTGAAGGGCCGGGACAAAAAGAAGATTTAACTGGTTTACCATTTGTTGGTCGAAGCGGGGAATTACTTGATGAGTTGTTGAAAGAAATAAATTTATCGCGCAAAAAAATTTATATAGCTAATATAATAAAGTGTCGTCCGCCAAATAATCGTGATCCATTACCAGAAGAAATTGCCGCATGTATAAATTATTTGCGTTGGCAATTTAAAATTATTAATCCGAAAATAATAATTTGTATTGGTCGAATTGCAGCACAAAAAATAATAAAAAAAGATTTTAGAATTACGAGGGAACATGGTGAATGGTTTAAGAAAAAAAATATTGAGATCATGGCAACTTTTCACCCAGCTGCTTTATTACGAAATCCAAATAATCTAGTTTATGCGCGCGAGGATTTTCAAAAAATAAAATTAAAGTTGGGTCAATTAATTTCATAAATATATTTTTGTGCACAAGAAACAATCGGATTGATAATAAGTCGAATCTTTCTTTTAAACGTTGGCATGCGTTGCTACTTGCTGTTTTAAGATTTTCGTTGCTGTTATTTCTTCACTTTTTATTCGTTCTATTTCCATCTCGATTTCTTCTTGATTTTGAATTCGTCTACACTATCTAGATAGTGTCTACATAAAAAAACAAGCAACAAGACAAAAAAAAAATAAACTATAAAATAAGGTATAATGA
>CAMKTI010000036.1 GCA_946415665.1 uncultured Clostridia bacterium | reverse complement strand
ATAAACTTCCGATTATCTTTGGCTATGCCTCCATCTTGCCCAGGCTGATCTGTCGAGTGCGGTTCTATTAGTTTCTACTTTGCATCACTTATATCAAATCTACGATACGTTTTTTTTTTCATATTTATTTTGCTCCTATTTTCTATTTCTCTTTATTATACTTTATTTTATAGTTTACTTCTCTTTTTTATCTTCTTTGTGTAGACAGTATTTAATTTTTTTTGCAACATATTTAACCAAATCATTAAATAAAATTATATTTTCCGGCACAAAAAAACTTTTTTTAGTCAATTTTTTTGCCAACTTTTTAGTCCAAGGTAATTCCAAATCAAAATCATTTAAATCAAAAACTTTGTATGTATCACCATAAAAAATTATTTTTCCATCGCGCAAAAATATAACTTTATCACAAAACTCACTGATCACATTCATATCATGCGAAACAATTATAACAGTCATATTAAACTTTTGTTTAAGATTTTTTATATTCTCCAAAATTTCTTTTTGCGATTTTAAATCAAGACCAACCGTCGGCTCATCTAAAATTAAAATTTCGGGCTCCAAAATTAAAATTCCTGCAATTGCAACTTTTCTTTTTTCGCCTCCTGATAATTCAAACGGATTTTTTTTTAAATAACTTTTATCAAGCCCAACCAAATCCAAAACTTCTAATATCTTTTTTATTTTTTTCTCTGATGCATATTTTCTTATACCAAACCCAATTTCTTCTTCGACTGTCATTTCAAAAATTTGATTTTCGGCATACTGAAAAACCAAGCCGATTCTTTTTTTATTAATAAAAATTTTTCCGCTTGTCGGCTTTAATAATTTATTAAAAAGTTGGACAAAAGTACTTTTCCCTGAGCCACTTTTTCCTATCAGTCCAATAATTTTATTTTCATCAATTTCTATATTTATATTATCTAAAGCTTTTTTTTCACAATTCAACCCTTGATTATAAATATAACTTACGCCATCAAATCTTATCATTCCAAATTATCTCCTGTGCTTTTTAATAATTATCTTACTATTTTTTTATTAATTTTTGTCTGGAAATAAAATTTTTTTCGACGATGCAAAAAAAACGATTTAAAAAAAATATCTCATTTGATATAATCTGATATAATCTTTTTTCCTGTCATATCCATCTTAGGTGCTACTATTTTCTCAGGTACTAGTACTTTTCTATAGCGACGGGCATTCATTATTTTTTCTTCTATTCCTGGTAATTTTTTAGATATTTTCTCAGGGTGACATCTATGATGTGTCCAGTGATTTAGTGCTGAAATTGGATTGTTCTTAGTACGATTCCGATGCGATTCAATAAAAGTTTTTGCTGTCTTGCTATTTAACTCATCAATTATTTTACATTTTTTATAAATATAATCTTTAAAACAATTAATCCGTTCTTCAAGTGCTTGCATAACCTTCTCTCCACCGGGGCCACGATTTATTTTTCCTTCAAGTCTCGCTAATAATTTTTTTATTCCATTCGTATCATTTAATTTACCTAGTACTTCCTTTTTAAGGTTACTTGTGATAAATGGGACTTTTGCTTTAAAAAATTCAAGCAGATTATTTTCATACCACTGATTTGGTGTAAGAGAGCCAACCCAATCGTTATCAATTCCAATAAATTTAAAGCTAACATTTTGTGTGTTGTCGAAAAATAGATTTTCTGAACTCCGATCAAGAATCAACCCGATACAATCAACTATTGCTAACTTTAACGCTTCTATTTGTAAATTCGGATTACTTGCATCAATTAATTCAACATCATACCAATTGGCCAGCGCTTTTGCCATGCTTTCCTCAATGAAGCTAATATAAGCTGTTTTATCTTTATCATTTTTCTCAAAATCGATTTTTCTTGTTGTCGATGCTTTACCGTTGTATAGAAAAACCTTATGACCAATTTTTCCCTTTGCTTCTTCCATTAAACAAACAGGTTCTAAATCATTTCCTTTATCTAAAAAACCAATTTCCGTCGGAATTATATTTTCAAAACCAAAATGTTCTGAAATAATTGGCATAGCTAACTGTCTAAAAATTGGATCGACTATCACCAAATCATTTTCTTTTGATCCAAAATAATTCCCCATAATTAAATTTTGCTTTTGTCTGTTTGTTAATTTTTTAGCGTTTTCTTTATCATCTGCGCTTATATGTGGAACTTCTTCGAACACATTCATTTTTTTATAACGATAGTTCTTGCCATCAAATTTAGTTTGACAAACAGAATTAACCGTACCTTTCTCTATTATTCCATTTTTTTGTGGAGTAATAATCTTAAACTTAAAAATATCTCTACGACTTAATAGCAACTCATTAACAGAAATATTTTCCGCTCTAAAATCTTTTGGTGCCAACATATCCATTGTATTATAAAAACATCTTAAAAGTTTAAGCTTATGAAAAAAATTACCCAGAACGTCATCCAATTTATTATTATCTTTATGATCCGACAATTGTTTTCTCAAAAAATATAATCTCAATTCACCAAATATAAAAATCAAGAATACCCAGTAATACCATTCTTTTCTAAAATCAGTCCAATAATTAATTTTATTTTCGATCGGATTAATATCTTCTCCATTTTTTATGGATAAACCATTTTGAGACCAATTATTTTCACGAAAAACAAAAGTTTGAAGCGGCTTGAATTTTTCGAACAACTCTTTGTTGATAAAGCAGAGATCTTCGTAAGTTACTGTTTTGTGTTTTTTATGTAGACATTTATAAAATTCGCCAATAGTGCCAATAATTTCATTTTGCGCTGGAGATAGTGTGCTTGAAAAATTATTTAAAACCAAACCACCATCTTCAGATTCTTTAAAAATTTTATCTTCACCGACAAAATCATTAAATGGATCTTTATAATAAAAATAATTATTTTTACTGGTATCGATATTAGTTTCGTTCATTTTTTTACTCCATAAATAAATTTTTCTTCTACAATATAATGTTATAATATATTTTTTTATTTGTCAAGAAATAAAATATTTTTGTTCATCGAAAAACAATTAAATCAAGAAATTTAACTCCAATACAAACAATTTTTCTCATTTTGTTGAAACAACAGATTTTTTTTGCTTTCACCAGCCAAAATTATTCTTATACAAAACTTTTTTGTCTAATTGATTATTCGATAATGTCCGATTATATCTTTTCTGCGTTCCAAAATATTTTCTTCATATCGAAATTGCCACGGACAATGATGAATAACATATGGAATTCCATTTTTATTCCTTCTATCCGAAATAATACCAATATGATTTTTAAATATTACAATGTCACCGCCTTGCCAATCCATAAATTTTTCAATATCATTCGATAATTTTATTGCTGTATGATCAAAATATATTTTTAAATTTCTTACTCGCCGAAAATCTATATTTATATCCGGAGTTTTAATTTTATAATCATCAGGATTTTTTTTAATGTCTTGATTTACTAAATACATAAGATCATATCCAGCATTTTTTAAAGCATTTGCAACGACATCTGTACACACACCGTATTTATCATTCGGATATCCAGTTTGACAATATTTGCTTTTATATTTTGGCTTTGTCGCAATATACTTTAATGCTCCATCAATAATATTTTTTTGTGCAATAGATAAGTTATAATCTAATGATTTTTTTGTTTTTGAACGATAACAATCCGGCAATCTTTTTGTAGATGGATTTTGATATTTAAATATTATCCATGAAAATAAACTGGCTAAAAAAAATAAAATCATCCAAAACAAAAATTTATTAGACCGGGTTTTTGATTTTTCTGGCATATAAACCATCACCACGTAAATTCTTTTAAATTTAATTATAAAATAATCACGAAATCTAAATAAAACTTACATAATCAAAGCAAAGCTTATATAAAAAAAGACCTCGCAAAAATTTTTATTTTCACGAGATCTACTTTAAAAAATTAAACAAACCAACAAAAAAAGTTTAATTCGCACACGAACATTTTTTTCCATTTTTTCCTGCACAACAAGTTTTTTCTTTTGCGTCCTCAGGCATTTTTAAACCCTTTATTTCTAAATTATTTTTTTGCGCATAATCAAAAAGTGCAGCGTGAACAGCTTGTTCTGCAAGACACGAACAATGAACTTTCACCGGTGGTAATCCATCTAAAGCTTCCATTACTGTTTTATTAGTAATTTTTAACGCCTCGCTTATTTTTTTCCCTTTAATTAATTCCGTTGCCATACTACTCGTTGCAATTGCCGCCCCGCATCCAAAAGTTTTAAATTTCGCATCTTCGATAACATCATTTTTTATTTTTAAATACATTTTCATAATATCGCCACATTTTTTATTTCCAACAATTCCGACACCGTCAGCATCAACAATTTCTCCGACATTTCTCGGATTATTAAAATGCTCCATAACTTTCTCGCTATAATTCATAATTTATCACCCCATAAATTATTTTTTACTCAAATATTCTTCATATAACGGCGACATGTCACGCAATTTTTTTACTATATCCGGCAATACATTTAAAAAATAATCTATTTCTTTTTGTGTATTATGTTTCCCAAGAGTTATTCGCAACGATCCATGCGCAAGTTCATGTGGCAATCCAATCGCCAATAAAACATGCGACGGATCTAACGAACCTGACGTGCACGCCGATCCGCTCGAAGCAAAAATATTTTTTGCATCAAGCATTAATAAAAGCGATTCACCTTCTATAAACTCAAAAGAAAAATTTATATTATTCGCCAGCCTTTTTTCACGATCACCATTTAATTTTACATGTGAAATATTATTTAATACCCCATCAATAATTTTATCTCGCAAATCTTTAACATATAAATTATTTTTTTCGAGATTATTATAAGCTAATTCCAGCGCCTTTGCCATTCCAACTATTCCGGCAACATTTTCTGTCCCCGCTCGTTTAGAAAATTCTTGTGCGCCGCCATGCAAATAAGACAAAACTTTAATTTTTTTATTTAAATAAAGCGCTCCAATTCCTTTTGGTCCATAAAATTTATGAGCTGAAACCGACATTGCGTCCACGCCTAAATCTTTTAAATCAATTTTTATATATCCAACTGCTTGCACTGCATCCGTATGAAATAAAATATTTTTTTCGTGCGCAATCTCAGCTAATTTTTTAATATCCTGAATCGTCCCAATTTCATTATTCGCAAACATGATAGAAACTAAAATCGTATCATCACAAATATTTTTTTTTAACTCATTTTCATCTATCAAGCCATTTTTATCAACTTTTAAGTAACTTACTCTAAAACCTTGCGACTCAAGATATTTACAAGAATTTAAAACCGCATGATGCTCTATTTCACTCGTAATAATATGCTTTCCTTTTGATTTATAAGCTTCAGCAATCGATTTTATCGCCCAATTGTCAGACTCTGTTCCTCCACTCGTAAAATAAATTTCTGATGCTCGACAATTAAATATATCCGCAATATCCTGTCTTGCACGCTCAATCGCATTTTTATTTTTTTGTGCTAATTTATAAATACTCGATGGATTTCCGTAATAATCTTTTAAATACGGCAGCATTTCGTTTAAAACTTCATCATCTAATCTTGTCGTCGCTGCGTTATCAAAATAAATTATTTCCTTTTCATTCACGAAACATCCTCCTCCTGACAAACATTTTCATCATCACAAACTAAATCACTTAATTTAAACTCATTAGCAAAATCTATCATATTCTTATACATTTTACACCAAATACTTTTTACATGACACTTTTTACAAGCACAATTATTTTTGCACGCCTCAATATTATTTATTTTCTTTGCCCGATTAAATTTTTTCTTGAGACAATCCGTAAAATACATACCGTTTTCTAAAATTTTTAATATATCCCCAATCGTAATTTTCTCCGGTTCACAATTTAAAATATATCCGCCTTTTGCTCCTCTTATACTTTTTATTAATCCCGCTTTTTTTAAAATTCTCATTATCTGCTCAAGATAATTCTCCGGAATATTTTTTTTGCTCGCAATATCTTTTATCGAAACACAAGTATCTTTATTTAAAATAAATTTCAATGCTTCGAGTCCATAAATCGTCCTAAAAGATAATTTTATTTTTTTCGCCTCCTTTTAATATCAACAAATAAATATTATTCACAAAAAAAAATAATGTCAAGTATTAAACTCGGATTTAAATTTAATAAAAAAAAAAGACAGAGCCAATCACCAATGTCATTAAGTTAAGATGGCGAGTGTGATTAGCTAAGCGAAATGACAGAAAAACAGTTGTTTTTCTTGCTGTTTTCTTTGTTTCTTTGTATATAGATTAGGTAGATTTGCATCTTCCAAAAGTTTTTATTACAGATTTTATTTTTTATGTTATCCTATATGATATAGAAGGCTGTGAAATATTTTTACTATTAGTTTTTGTTTCCGATACCTGTCAGGCTTAATAGAAATGATATTTCTGGTAATAACGGCTTTTAAATTGGGTGATGTTGTTTTTTCGCTATAAAATAGCCTGCACATGCGAACAGCTACTGTGAAGTTAGTAAAATAGGTGCATCTTCTTCATTCAGATTTGTAAGAATTGTTTTATAAAGACCTTTGTTTGCTTTAAAACGTACAATTCGATCAAATTCATAGAATTCAACAGAATCGTATTTTTTTGGTTTCTATTTGAGGTAAGCAAAAGAAAAAATTGGTGGTACAAATCGATGATGATTTTTATCTTTCGGGTTTTTTGTTTTTTCGTTTTGTTTATGTTTTTCTTGAATATGTGCCATGTCGTTATATGATTCATAGTCTTGATTCGCTATGCCTAACTTTTTGATTGATCAACCATTTCATGCAATGTACTGCTCATTCAAATCCCGGCGTCCTTGTATAGATGCAATGTTCAAGGTCAAAAGGTGTATTTAAACGCAATAGTTTGTACAGTTTTTGACCATTTGCACCAGGACAATAATATTAGACGTCATCCGGATTGATAGCATTGTTGTTGAATAAATACAGAAGCAGATGGTAAGTTTGGCGCTGTAGTAATTTAATTTGTTAAACTCTTGATTTCCATGTCTGTAATTGTTTTAACTATCGTATGGAATGGCAACTTCCTGTTTCGAATGAAGCTTTTCCCCGACTTGACGCAGAAATACATCACGTCTAGTTACAACAGATTCAATATTTGACAATAAGAATTTCTTAAGATGTTTTGCATTCATATATGCCATTCTTGCAGTTAGAATCACTCTAATTGTAAGCTCTGTTTTCGCTTTAATGATGTTGGGCTTTTGTCTTACTTTTTTTTATAGGAGGAATGTTTTTGGTATGAAAAAATTTTTATTTGCGATTGTTTGTATCGCCATATTTTTATTTCCAGCAAAATTTATATTTGCGGAGAGTCAAACAGTGAGAATTGGACTTGAATCTCAAAAAGATATGGTTATAAAAAACAAAAAAATTTATATCGGGATAAAAGATAAATTTATTGATTGTCCGATTGAAACGAAAACAAATTTTAAAATAAATGTGATAGATAGTTTTGATTTAAAATTGGGAAAAATTTTTTCGTCCTACAAGGATATTTTGCAATCAAAAAAAGAACTGGCAAAAAATAATTTAAAAACGATGATTTATGTCGCCAATGTTGATTTATTTTTTTTGTGTACAGAAAGAACAAAAACGTCGATATTAAATCAAGATGATGAAATAATTAATGCCAACGGGAAAAAAATGTTTTGCGTGGATAATGGCGAAGATGTAATTTTATTTGATTGCGATAAATTTAAAATAAAAACTGAGAACGATGATTTAATTGAATTTGGAAATAGAAAATATTGCGGTAATTTAGAATTTAATTATGATGCGGATGCAAAAAAAATTGTCGCCGTAAATAATTTGGATTTTGATAGATATTTATCTTGTGTTCTTGGAACAGAAATGCCTTTTAATTGGCATAAAGAAGCTTTAAAATCACAGGCGATTGTTTTAAGAACGTATTTGACAAAAAAAATTAAAAATAAGCCACATAAAAATTATGATTTGTGTGATTGTGGGCATTGTCAAATTTATAAAGGATTTGATAAAAATTTTGGTGATTTGGAAAAAATAATTAAAGAAACAAATGATTTATATATATATTATGGCGATGATTTAATTGACGCGGTTTTTTTTTCAAGTAGTGGTGGCGCAACAGAAAATTCTGAAAATGTTTGGGTTAATAAAGTTGATTATCTAAGAAGCAAAAAAAATGATTTGACCTTAACGGAAGAAAATAAAACTTGGTCGCATGAATTTTTGAGCTCGCAAATAAAAAAAATGTTGGCACAAAAAAATATTGATATCGGAAATATTATTGAGTGTAAAATTTTAGAAAATGCGCCGAGCGGAAGAGTTAATAAATTATTATTAATTGGAAGTCAAGGAGAAAAAATTTTGGCTAAAGAAGAAATACGAAGTTTTTTTAAGTTGGGAAATGGACAAATTCTTGAAAGTCGAATGTTTGATTTGGAAACGCAAAATTTTTTAGATGAGAATAATGAATTGGATTGCGCGATAAAAATTTTTGGAAAGGGATATGGTCACGGGGTTGGAATGAGTCAATTCGGAGCAAAATTTTTGGCAGAATCAGGTTTTAAATTTGACGAGATAATAAAATATTATTATTCGGGTGTACAAATAAAAAGTCGTCGGCAAAAACCGGCGGCGTTTTTTTTTGCGATAAAAATTTATGATACATATAAAAACTTTTTTTAAAAGAAATGATACGTGAGAAAAATTTTATATGCAAACAATTTAATTCAACAATTTTATAAAAAAATTTGAATTACCTCTTGACAAATAAAAATTTTTGTTTTAAAATAATTATTAGAGGAGTTAAATAACGTCGCGTTAAATAACGTCATTTTTTTGTTTATAGATTTTATTTTTTAAGGAGAGATTAATATGCAAACAAAAAATGAAATAGATGAGGAAAAAATAAATCAATGGAGTGAATTTATATCAAGTTATCTTTATGAGCATGATTTGATGGCTTTTCCTAGTTTACTGCAAGAATCACCTAACCAATTCGCTATTGCGAATAACAAAAAAATTCAAAAAGAACATTGTGAGCGAATGCTTTCAAATCTCAATAATAATAATCATAATGCCTTCTATTTGACCGATATTGAAGAAATTAAAAACATTAATATCAATATTTTGAAGGCGATAAGGACTCACCTGATTATAAAGCTATGCACTCACGTGTAAATTCATTATTTAGTAAAGATCTTGAGAAAGATAGCAGATTTAAAAAAATGACGAATCGCGAATATTTAAAATGGAGATTGGAAGTTATAAATGGTGAAATAAAACCGATTTCTATTAGAGCAACAATTGGATTGGCGTTTTTGTCACTTATCGGTGTGTATTGGTTTTTTCCGTCCAAAACAAAGCCACCGATAAAAATTTTGATGGGAATTTTGAATTTATTTGCTGTCGCGGCTCTTGTTTGTGCCATTGTTTTAAACTTATCACTTTATTTTTTAGTTGCAGCAGCAATTGTTTACGGTTTGTTTGTGTTAGCAAGTTGTATTCATGTTGGTTTGAGAAGATATAAAGAAGATGTTGAATATCAAGAAGAATTTGTCAATACCTACAACGAGATTATGAGATATCTTGATCAAGCAAAACAGCCTAAATCTGTGGTCAATAAAATCAACGATATTCAAGAAAAAGAAACAGAAAACATAATCAACATCGAAGAAAATAAAGGGAAAAAAAAAGTGAAAATGAGATTGATAGCTAAAAATCATCGTAATAAAAAAACCGTCGGCAAAAACCGACGGCGTTTTTTTTACGATAAAAATTTATGTTACATATGAAACTTTTTTAAAAAAGTAATGTGTGAGAAAAATTTTATATGCAAACAATTTAATTCAACAATTTTATAAAAAAATTTGAATTACCTCTTGACAAATAAAAATTTTTGTTTTAAAATAAATTTCATGGAGGATTAAATGACGTCGGATTAAATGACGTCGGATTAAATGACGTCATTTTTTTGTTTATAAATTTTATTTTTTTAAGGAGTGATTGATGTGTAAACACAAAATAAACTGAGTCTGGAAAAAATAGAGCAATGGTGTAACTTTATAAGTATCTTTACGATTATGATTTGATTGCCTTTCGCTATGTTTAGGAAGAAGGCATTAGACTCACAGTTGCGAGTAGCGCAACATTTCAAAAAATACAATGTAAGCAAATGCTTTCAAATCTCGATAGCAATAATTGTAGTACTTCATATTTGACTGGCATTGAAGAGATTAGAAACTTTAATTAGTACAAGAATTTTATTTGATAAATAAAAAATTTTGTTTTAGAATTAATGCACATTGTTTTATTTCATTAAAACAATGGTTTATGTTTATACAAAAAAGGAGAGTGTGTTACCATGCAGCAGATACAAGGAGATTCTGATAAAAAATCACGAGTTGGTAAAACTATAAATTCACTTGTAAAATGTTTTCAAGATCAGGATCGTTTGATACTAAATTCCGATATAAAATTTGTAAATATGGATAAAAATGATATTTTGGATGCGGTGAAAGGACTTAATGAAGAAAACCTTAAGGCATATGCTATAAATCTGAGTGAAATTAAAATTGAAGATAAAAAAATTCCGGACAAAACAGAGAAAAATAAATTTACGGATGAAGATTTAGAAAAATATACGAATATATCGAATAATCAACGCAAAATTAATAAATTAAAGTGGCTTTTGTTTTGCCATTTAGGAGTTGCTAAAGAAGATTTTCAGAATCTTTATGATAGTATGTTGGTAGACGAAAATGTATCAGAAGAGAATCAGTTTAAAATATTAAAGCGGTTTCCATATCTTCGTTTGTATTTAGATTTGTCAGAAAACGAAAAAAAGATGTTTTCAAATGGCTATGTTCCAAAAGTTTTTTTCGAGAAAGATTTTTTGACCAAGATGATGAAATATCATTGGCAAGAGGATGGCATGCTCAACATTGAAATGAGCAAAACTACAAAATATAAACAAAAATTTCGGACGATGTTCATGGATATTTGTCAAAATCGTATAGATAGAATGGAAAAACAAAATGTTTGCAATAAGCTCGAGTTTTTATCCAAATCGGCGAATTTTATTTATCATACGGGTAATTCATTGCCTCATTTCCTTACCAAAAACGATCGCAGTTTTAACACTATAAAGTCATTTTTTAATAAGAATGGAAATACATTGTTTTATTTTGAAAGCGATCTTTTGGATAATCTTATGCAGCTGAAAAAATCTAATTTGCTTCGTATGAATATTTTAGACTGGAAGCAAAAAGTTCTTGTGTTTATGTATTACTTTTTTTGTATCGATATCTTCCAGCAAAACAAAAACACTAAACAAAAACTTTTTTATTCCATATCCGGTGAAAAAATTGTTAGATGTTCTTTATTAGCTTCGTTCTTGTTTGCTTTGATTTTTGTTATTTGTGAGTTTTCTATTTTTTGTGTTATAATGGCCATAATATCTATCGGTACAAACTTGTATTTGACAAATTTGATTGTGGAACGTAATACGATATTCAAGAAAATCGATGAATATATTGAGGCTTGCAGTAGGTTCAACGAGATGGCACAAAGCGTGACCATTAATGGTATGTCATACTACAAATATAAAGAATATAGGTTGTACACTGAACGATGTTTGAAGTATGTAAATGAAGCAAGTTCTACTTTAAGGCAAGCATGGCAAAAGTACGAACGTAAACTTGAAAAACTTGAAAAGGAAAGAATTCGCAAGGAAGAAAATAAAAAAGCGCAAATGAAAAGACTTTACGATGCAATAAAGGAATATAAAACAAAAATGGAATCACAAAAAGAAAAGGAAATCAATACAAATAATAATCAGATTGCAAATTTGGTTACAGATGGCGTCATTAAAATTGATAAACCAATGGATGAACAAATGGGGAAGCCAGATGACGATGCTGCACCCGCTGCGTTGTATAGTGATTATGAGCTGGATTTGCCGACTTTGGAAGAAATATTAAAAGCACAAGAAAATAAGCAAAAAAATAACACAAGTGATAAAAGCGGAGAAGCGCCAGCATATCTTTATAATATTAATGAAATTGAGCTAAACATTAATAATGAACAAAAAAATGACACAAGTGAAAAAAGTGGTAAAGAAGTACCAGCAAGTTTTTGTGATATTAATGAAATTGAGCCGAACATTAATCAAGGGAATAACAAGTGACAAATATGAGATTTAGTAGATGGTCGAAGAGCGGTGCAATTGCGAAAGCGATTGCTTTTTTTTTAACCTTATCTCAGAAATTATGAAAAAACAAAAGCTACTTAATAAAGAAGATTATACACTTTTTATTGATAACACTAGCATAAAGGTGAGTCCAAATGCAAACAAGAATAAAAATAATCAGGAACAAAGCATTGGACCTCCAAAAAAGAGTCTGGCAACAAAATTACATCTATAGTTGTACATATTTATGTCCAGTTGTTTTTCGTTTGTCTCCTGGTAATTTTCACAGTGCTCCCGAAGGAAGAAAGTTGATTGAATCCATATATTCCAAAAATAATAATTATCTCCTGATAGACAGAGCTTGCAAAGATGATAAAACTTTAGTTTTAGCCAAAAATCACGGGTTTAAGACCGTTGTTCCACCTAAAAAAAAATCGTAAGTTACCTTGACGCTATGACGCTATGATAAAAGCGCGACAATATTGAGCGATATTTCCTTAGATTAAAATGCTTTAGAAAAGTTTTTACTCGTTATGATAAACTTGATCCTATTTTTATATCTCTACTATCTCCCTTGCTTTTATTATTAATTTGCTTTTTATGTAAATGCTGCCTAAATAATTTTTTTTGCTTTATATAAAAACAAAACATAAATAAAAAACTGACCATATATCGTATCAAAATATTTTTTTACGAAATAGTCTTGACAAATAATATTTTTTAGGATAAAAGAAAATTGCGATCGCAAATTGTATAAAATATAAAATGGAGTGGTGTTATTTATGCAAAAACGTGAAGATCGTGGATATCAAATGAGTCAATTTGGTAAAATGTTTGACGAAAAAATAGAAAGCAATTCACGCGACAAGAATTTTTTTACAATGGGCAGGTTATATGGAAAAAAACAAAGTTATTACGGCAACAAAGAAAGACCAAACAATTTGATCTATAGCAAGAGACAAGATAATTTTATAAATAATGAATTTTACAGACCTGATCAACGCTATGAAAAAAATCAAAATAATTGGACCGGTATAGCTGAAAAAAAAACAAGCTATCCAAAAAAACTTCATGCTGGATTTTACCAACCAGATGAAATAGGATGTGAGATGGAGATTTGTAGTTGTTTAAACGAACTAACAAAATATATCGACAATCCACGACAAAGTCTTAATAAGGCAGGCAATGATCTAAACCGTCGAAAGAATGTGAATGATCTAATGCAGAAGTTAAGCAGTTTAATTAAGGATTCAGCATCGAGCGAATTCTATATCAACGAAATTTTGAAAATTATGCAACAATTGGTTTTAAAAGCGGACTATCGCCAGTCAGTAAACCATATATTAGGATATTTAATTAAGTTGTCAAGGCTTAGCAACAGCCAAATCTATAAAATAGTGACAATTGCAATAACAGGAAAAGATGATGAATACGTACAAAAATCTTCGAGTCGCGTTTTAGAGGATTTGGCTGAAAAACAAAAATTACCTGAAAATATAATCAACGTATTTTTGGTTATGGTAGTCAAAGATTTGGCTATACAAGAACAATTTAAGCAAAATATAGTAAAGAGTATTTTTGATAACCTAAATAAACAATCACAACGGGATTCAAATGAGTTAAGAGA
>CAMKTI010000035.1 GCA_946415665.1 uncultured Clostridia bacterium | reverse complement strand
GTTATTTGGATACTTAAAACAGGATCTCTGTGGAGGGATTTGCCGCCGGATTATGTAAAGTGGGTACAGTTCATCAAAGATTTATTCGATGGCAAAAAAAGGTATGTGGAAGAAATTATTTGAGATACTGAAAGGTGATGTGAGCTTTAAATGGTTAATAATAGACTCGAGTTATGTGAAAGCGCATCAGCATGAAGCCGGGGTTCATGGCGGAAATCAGGCTATATCAAAGACAAAAGAGGGCTTAATTCGAAAATACACTTAGCCGTCAATGAGTGCGGTATGCCTGTAAAATTTACAGAGGGAACGCATGCCGATTGTAAAGGAACTATTAACTCGCTCAAAAATCTTGATGCAAAATTAGTCTTTGCAGATCGTGCTTACGATACCAACGAAATCTTGTCTTATATAACAAAACGAAATATGAAATCGGTTATTTCTCCAAAACGCAACAGACTTGAACAACGTGATTATAAAGGTTTTAGGATTTTGAAGAAAAGAGACAATAGTCTCACCGTAAACTTTATCGCTTTAGACATATTATCGAGCATACTTTTCTTGCTTTTAAATATTAGCACAATACCAATACTTGTTACGCTAAAATATTCGACGGTTTCATCGATTTCATCTATGTTCGCCGTTCGCCGTATTTTTATGTATTTGCGATTCTTTTAAATTTTTCTCGTGTAGATTACCTCTAGCCTTTTATATTGCTTTCTTGTCAACTTTATTTTTTTATTTTATCACTTTTTTCTTTTTGGTTAATCTATTTTTATTTTATATGAATGCTACCTCAATCAACAGAATGTGTTCTAAAATATCTTTGCTATGAAAAAAATTTTTGTTTATATCTTGACATATTGTTTTTTTATTTTATAATTCTACTTGTGTTTATTTCACGGAGGGGTGTCCGAGTGGTTTAAGGAGCCGGTCTTGAAAACCGGTGTCTTCGAAAGGAGCCGTGGGTTCGAATCCCACCCCTTCCGTTTTTTGGAGAAATACCCAAGTGGTTGAAGG
The DNA here is from genome assembly GCA_946415665.1 of uncultured Clostridia bacterium. Classification (GTDB taxonomy): domain Bacteria; phylum Bacillota; class Clostridia; order Lachnospirales; family CAMVHY01; genus CAMVHY01. The sequence continues at coordinate 13,096 of CAMKTI010000035.1, read as the reverse complement.
GGCTCCCCTGGAAAGGGAGTAGGTCGAGAATATCGGTGCGAGGGTTCAAATCCCTCTTTCTCCGTTTTCTTTTTTCGATTGACCAGTTTTTTAAATACATAAATTTTATTTCAGAACGGCCGCTTAGGTTTTTTGTTGAAAGTAAATTTTGTCGAGCAGATTTTTCAGTTTTGCTATTGCCAAACCGTAATTGCTTATGTTTACTTTTTGTTTTTTTGCCTGATTTATGCGAGCCAACATAAATTCTTTTTTGAATGTACATGCCCCGCAGTGAATTATTAAATCATATTCGGTTAAATCTTTTGGAAAATCATTGCCACGTAAAAATTTTATTTTTAAATTAAACCCAAGATAATTTTTTAATAATCTTGGAATTTGTACGCGAGTAATATCTTCTTCGATTGGAACATGTGTACACGCTTCGACAATCAGAACTTTTGAGTCCGGTTTTAATTTATCAATAAAATCTGCGCCTTTTTTAAATTCTTGAATATCCCCGTTATATTGCGCCAATAAAATCGAAAAAGATGTGATTTTTATAGTCGGCGGAATATTATTTTCAATAATAAAATCAAAAATTTGCGACCCGGTTATTATTAATTTTGGTTCCGGGTTCATGTTTTTTAACACGCTCAAAAAATTTTTTTTCGTTGCGCACGTAACAATCGCTTCTTTATCAAGTAAATTGCTAATTATTTGGCTGTGTGGCAAAATTAAACGACCTTGTGGTTCTTGCGTATCTTTTGGAATAATCACCAAAACCGAATCATTTTCTTGAATTAAATCGCCAAAAATATTTTTCTCTTGATACGGCTTTATTTTTATTAAATTATTTATTAACGCATCTAGATTTATATTTTTTTTCGCACTAATTTCTATTGCTTCTAAGTCAAACTCGCTAAAAATTTTTTTTTTAAGTTTAGTTAAATAATCTTGCTCCAAAATATCAATCTTATTTATCGCAATTATTTTAGGCACATCATTTAATTTTGTTATAAAATCTGCTGCATATTCGAAATCAAAATCGTTGATTAATATAATCGCAATGTCAATTTTTTTTATTAAATCGCGAATTTTTTTTCTATCATCAGAACGAGATAAATTATTAATTAAATTTAGGCTTGGAGTATCAAAAAATAAACACGGCCCCATATTATTTATTTCGATAGCTTTTTCTAAAATATTAATTTTTTTCTCGGCAATCGACGAAGCAGTTGCAATATTTTGTTTTATAATTTCATTAAACAAAGATGATTTGCCAACATTTTCTTTACCGAAAATTCCAATTCTTATATAATGCAAACTTGACATTTGACTACAACTCATTTTTTCCTCCAAAAAAATTATTTAAATTCAAGATATATTATTTTTATAACAAGTGTAAAGTGTTTGACGGAATTTATTTGCTATGTAAATATTTCTTGCAAAAAAATTATTTCTGGCTGTGATTAATAATTTGGCTTTTCCCAGAACAAAAAAAGACCATGAAATAAAATCATGGTCTGTTATTTTTTTTTATTTTAAATTAAACCGTCATAATTTCTTTATTCTTATTCGAAAGTAACTTATCAACTTCAAAAATATATTTATCAGTCAACTTTTGAATTCTATTTTCCAAATCTTTTAACTCATCATCAGTAATTTCATGTTTTTTATTTGCCTTTTTATAAAAATCCATTGCATCACGCCGAATATTTCTAATCGAAACTCTAGCTTCTTCACTTTTTTTATTTGTATCCTTTGTCAATTTTTTTCTTTGTTCTTCGCTAAGCGGCGGCAAAATCAATCTTAAAACTTTTCCGTCATTATTTGGATTAATTCCCAAATCCGAAGTTTGAATTGCTTTTTCGATTACTTTTAACAAACTTGTTTCCCATGGCTGAATCAAAATCGTTCTCGCCTCAGGAACACTTATATTCGCAACCTGATTTAACGGTGTATTCGATCCATAATATTCAACAAAAATCTTATCTAACATTTTAGGATTTGCGCGACCAGCCCGAATCGTTTCAAATTCACTTTTTAAATTATTAACTGCCTTTTGCATCTTAATTTCAAATTCATTTAAATTATTAATATCACTCATAAAATTCCTCCTCAATTTTGCTCATGACGAGCGTTCCAATTTCAAAAATTTTTTTTTCGTCCAAAACAACTGTTTCCAAACTATTTTTTGCTTTCAACAAAAAAACAACCGACTTAATATTTTTCGTCAAACTCATAGCCGGAATATCAATTGCATTTAAATTATCTTTTATTATTTTCTCATACGAAATTTTTTTATATTTTCGTGCATTTAAATTAATTTTTGGATCGCAATTATAAATTCCATCTATATTTTTTGCGTAAAAAATACAATCCGCTTCAAGTTCGCATGCTCTCAAAGCTGTAATCGTATCCGTAGAAAAAAATGGATGTCCTGTTCCGCCAGCAAAAATTAAAACACAACTGTTTTTCATATTTTTTAGCGCCGACTCTTTCGAAAACTGTTTTGTCATATTTCCGATTGTAAACGGCGTAATGACTTTCGCTTTTATATTATTTTGCGCAAAACAATCACATAAATAAATCGCATTCATAACTGTTGCAAGCATTCCAATTTGATCCGCTTTGACTTTGTCCATTTTAGAATCTGCATTGCGTCCGCGCCAAAAATTTCCTCCCCCGACAACAATTCCAACTTCTATCCCACGTTCCATAATATTTTTTACTTGCCGCGCTATATCATTAATAATTTCATCATCAAACTTATTATTTTTATTTGCCAAAGCTTCACCGCTTAATTTTATTATAATTCGCTTAAACATTCAAAATCTCCCTGCTCAATATTTTCTATTTCATTTAAAAAACTGTGTTCCGCTTGAGATTATATGAAAAATAAAATCAAAAAATCAAATATAAATTTTATTTCTTACCGAAAAAAATTTTATTCATGTAATAATATTTTCCTTGCGAAAAAAATAATTAAAAACAAAATTTGTGTTGCTGTAAAAAATATTTTTTTGACATAAAAAAAAATCCATCGGTTTAAATCAATGGACTTTTTTATAAATAACATCCAAATATGATTTTATAATGATTGGTTAGGCTTGTTTATATTGCCCTCAGATATACCTTCTATTTCTTTTCTTCTTCTATTTCTTCTTCTATTTCTTCTTCTTTTATCGTTTCTAGTGATACATTTTTGTTTTTGGCATACGAATAAATTTCATTGTAGTTACGTTGCAATGGTGTTTCAATTGTGTCTTTTGATTTTTCTTTAGCGTTTGAACATATTCTAATTAAAATTAATATTACTCCTATAATAATTGCCGTAATCAAAGCGATTATTGCTTCAACAATTGCACTTGTAGCAAAAAAATAAATACCGAACACAACAGCGCAGAATGTTAAAAAACAAAACAGATATTGTAAAATAGGCTTGCTTTTTTTATTTCCTTCATGATTGTCAGGAAATGAATATATTCTGTTAGCACTACCAATCACTGTGAAAGGTGATCGTCGTCCAGTTATGCTGATATTTTCTTGGATAGATATATTTTGGATTTCATTTTGGTTTAATGTATTACCGACTCCATCTTTATTTTTATTTCGATTATCACTTGTATTTATATTATTTATTCTCGATTCATTGTTTTTTATTATCGTATCTTCTTTATTTATATTCGTTAATGTTGAAATAATTTGTTTTGGATTCTCCTGTATTATATCTGTACTATTGCTTTTATTTTCATTTCTATTTTGATTATTACTATTTATTTTCGATTTACCGTTTTGTATTTCCTTATTTTCTTTCATTAATCTTTTTTGCTCTTGTTCTTGTTCTTGTTCTTTCTGTTTTTTCAACTCATTGCATAACCTTTTCTTCTCTTCAGCTTCAATTTCAATCCCTATCTCTTGTAGTATCTGCGATACAAAGTTGATCTTTCCGTGTTTTTCTAAATCTTTATATCCATGATACGCTCTATAAGCCCAGCCTTCACAAAATTTATCCATCAGGATTTTATTCACAAGTTTTCCTGAAATTTCTTTATCTAAGGTGGTTAGTTTTCCGTGTTTTATCTGCTTAAAGAGTCGATCTCTTAATAAGAATAAAAAATCAAACACGTTAATTTTATCACTAAAGTTTGAAATCATATATTCTAAAGCTATTTCACATAAAATACCTACATTGTCATTATTTATTCTGTTAGTAAACATATTCGCAAATTCATCTACCCACTTCATAAGACATCCATTGTCTTTATCATTTGAGATCTCATGTCTTTTAAAATTATAATTTTCATCAACATATCCATTACATATTTTTGCCGCTAAACGGGCAACTCTCTCAAAATATTCTTTATGTGAAGCTAAGGTGTCAATAAAAAATTTTATATTGGTCTTACCATAATATTCAGCTCCATACGCCTTAGTATCCCCGCACGTCGATTCACAATTATTTATTTTACTTTCCATACGTTCCAACAATGTAACTAATGTTGATACATTTTTGTCTTTATAGACCCAACTTTCATAGGGTGTACCACATCCATCTTCTTGTGTTTTAAGAGCATTCAAAAATTGAAAAATGTGACATTTGTCTAGCATTGTTAATCTCATCGATTTCAAAATATCGTCTAAATCATCTTTAATGCGATTTCTGTATTGATGTTGCCCGCCAAAAATCCCAGTTATAAGATCATAAAGCTCTTTAACCTTATTCAAACTAGTGAACTGATATTTAGATAAAAGAGTCTTTAAAGTTGTAAAAATGGAGCGTACTATATCTACGCTAGCGCTGTCTTCATTATCTCGATTGAAATAAAAATCATTGCCAAACGTATTATTACATGCAATAGATTTAAAAAAATCAACTAAAAGATTAATTGTATTAAATAACATTTTTTGATTCTGGGCATATCTTTCCCCGTTGGACGTTATTTCATTTGCTATTTTTGAGACAATATCTCTAAGAGAATTGATTTGTGATTTATATTTACTGCCTGATGTAAGACAAATACCACCAAGACTTTTTTCTTTCATCATTTTTAAAATATTTATTACGGATATATCTTGTGGAAGTCGTGACACAGCATATATGAATCTATCTATTGTTTTCTCATAACATTCAATAGCAACATTGTTTTCTATTTTCTGTGACTGTAGCAAGAATTTCTCTAATAACTTAACATTTTTAAAAACTCTTGAATCTCCATTTTTTACCAAGTTAGAAAAATTTAAAGCATCATAAAGTGGTTCAAGATTCAATAAGTCAAATACACTTTTACCCTCAAATGCAAGCAATATTCTTTTTGCTTCATCTTGCCGCGTTTGATCATCTTGCGCGTTTCCTAGACGATCTTTAATTTTTTCATTTAACGCTACTTTTAGCTCATCAACCCAACACCAACTAAATTCTTTTTCCTTCAACTTATCTAGTATTTCCCAAATAAATTTCACTTCATTGCTTGTAATATCTTCGATAGTCATATTTTTAATTGATTTACAAAAAATCTGACATAATATGGGAATTCTATAATCATATCCCTCCGTATTCTCTCGCTTATCTGCAAAAGTATTGTTAATGTATTTCGATAATTCAACGATTGAATCTTTTGTACTTTGGCCATATACAAGATTAAATATTTTACTTATTGTTAAAAATACGTGCTTGCCTTGTTCTAATTTTTTGATTTGATCTTCAGAACAGTGGTATCCTATGCAGTCACTGTTTAAAAAATCATCAGTTTTAATGTTTTCGAAAAAATTACGCACAAAATCAATATAGTCATTTCGATTTTTATCAGTAATATTTTCATTTTTCAAACAATCATATAGCGCTTGAACTGCGCTTTCAAAAACTGCACGAGAACAATTACTTATAGTATCAATCTTATACTCATCTTCTTTGACAACATCTAATAACGTTTTGTCTGCTGGAATACGAGAAATAGCATATAAAAAACCTAATATGCATAACACACTTTTAGAAGCACCACTGGATTCACTGTCAAAAAAAGTACTGCCGCAAAAATTTTTCAAATTATCAAATATCTTAAATTTTTTCATGTTGTTTTCATTATCAACAGATATTTCATCTATAGTATCCAAAAGCGGGAATAAATTTAATAAATTAAACTGACTAGCCGGAGAAAACCTAGTTTGTTTCACTGGACTACACTGCGCTGTACCAATCTGATTTAGGAAAGCAATAACATCGTTCAATTTCTTTTTAACGTCGTCTGTATTCTGCTTTTCACCATTTTTATATGGTTTGTATGATCCATGTAAGTTGCTAACAAAACCTTTACAATTTTGCAACCAATAAATCAAACGTGGTTCTTTTTCGCTTTTTTCTTTCAGAATATCAATTAAATTCAGAACCGAAATATTATCTCCAAGGTTATTAGCTATATGCATAATTGCTAGTTCACGGTAATAATCAAGATCCATGGAATCAAATACTGGCAATACGTTTTCAATCCATATTTTTAAAGCTTCCTCATCGACAAATTTTCCATTTTCATCAAGTAACTCTAATTTTTTTGCACACTTTAACAAATTATCTAAAACCCATTTTTGTTTCTCTGGAAGCTTTACTCGCTTTAAAAATTTCAACAAAGCTAAAAAATGTTTTTTCTTTGCTTCTTTTGCCTTCGCTGCGGCAGGCAAAACTTTATCTCGAAAAAATGTTGATAAATAATTATCACTAAATTTGTAAACGACTTTATTTTTATCATCGCAATATATATTTTCCAAAACATCAAATACGGAAACTTGATCATCTGTGCTCGATAAAATATGTTCAAGTATTCTCTCATTATATTTCTCGATTAACGCTGTTTGTTCTAATTCCATCTGATCATCAGTTCTTTCATTTGCTGGTATATCTCCCAAATTAAATGTACCTTGGATAAAATATTTTAACGATGATTCATTGACCCATTTTTTAACATCTTTTATATCTTTAAATTTTTCTTCTTTACCTGTTGATCGAGCAAGCATAGAAATTATTTTGTCATAAAATTCATCTGCGAGATTGACAATGTTTTTAGGCATTTCCACGCCATCAATATGTCCGCTACAAATATAAATGTGTGCCGATAAAAATGCACAAGCTATCAGTTCATTTAATGACGTATCAACTGATCCTGATTTCAGCAATTTTTTTACTTCTTCTAGTCGCATATTAGATAATTGAGGCGGCTTCTCCAAAACCGACAAAATTCGCTTACGAATCATTTCAAATAAACGATCGAATTCTTCCTCAACTTTAAATGTATTACTTCCATCATCCAAACAAGCTTCTCTTAACATACTTTCAAAAAAACATCCACCAAGAATAAATTTACCTTCAAAATTTATTTTATTGTATTTATTGTCCTCAAATAAATACAATAATGTATTCTGCAAGGTACGACCAAACGCGTTAAATCTCTGTCGATACGTATTAATTTGATTTTGGCCTCGATTTTCGATATTTGGACAAGATTCAAAATCATAATCTTTGATGAATGTTTTTGCTTTTGAATAATCCATGTGCAAAAACAATTTTCTCATAGCGTTTATACACCGATCCGGAGAATTATCAGAATCACAAATAACATATTCCAATCTATTTTTAGGTTCTAACCTACTGGTAATTTTTTCAAGTTTGTTTGGCTCAGCACTTTCAACCATCACAGGTAATTTTTTAATTTCAGCTTCGAGGGTGTAACTCTCTAAACCATTTTTATCAACTATATTTATGATATCCATGTTACAAATTTGTGTATCGAGAAAATATCCATTTGTAATACCGGTTTCAATAAATTTCACGAAACTGGAAAAACTGTCACGTCGTTTCACTTCACCTTCATACTCGGGCAATACATCCGTTTTGAAAATGCTTAAGCATTTATTAAAAACATCACAGTCTTTAATATCCATTTCTTTCAGTATATCTTCTTTCAGTATATTTTGAATCTGTTGAAAATCTGTTTCGAATTTAAATTTACCATCTTCCTTTGTAAACATAACTTTTATATTTTCCAGCGAACACAAATCATCACCACATAATTTATATCTATCATAAATTTCTTTTAATGATTCTATTTTTTTATTTGCTTTATTTGCTAGATTTTGATTTTCACTTGGTAGATTGTCTAAAATTTTCTTTAGATTCTCTAGAGATCGAACAAACAAAACAGCAAAATTTTTTTCGATATCAAAATTAGATTTTAATAGCTCTCCTAATATTTCTTGAGCAGTATATCTAAATTTACATTCGTTTGTTTCGTCTACACGGTTAGAACCTAAAGCAGGAATTTTTTTTATTATTGTTTGATAATCTTCGAAAAAATGCACGCGACCAGCTATAGAAGAAAAAAACTTTTCGACGCCATTCTTATCTTCGTTTTTATATTTTTCACATATTTTTTTAACTTCATCGTCGCCATACATTTCGTTAATTTTTTCCAAGAGGTCAAAAAATTCTTTAAAGTTGTCATAAATGTTATTGCTTTTATCAACGTACATTAGAAATTGAGTTTTAATAGCTTCAGCTTTAAGTTTAAACCAGCTACAAATATGCTTAATATTTTGGTTAAAAGTCTCCCTACCTAATTTTTGATAAAACAACGTAACCTGTTCTTTCAAATTACTAGCTTTTGCTTCTAAATCTTTAATTTCTTTATAAGTTGGGGCTAGTTTCTTATATTTTTTTATTGTGTCTTGATTTAGATGTCTCAAAATATATATTTCGGAAAATTGTTTCCAAGTCGCATCTGTTCGTTCACTCTGATATATCTCGATCATAGTTGATAATTTATTTGTTTTTGACTTTATATCTCCATCGCCTTTAGCAAACCATATTTTTGATAACTTTTCAGTATCTGGCCTCTGACTCTGATCCTGACTCTGATTTGACTTCCAGATATGTTTGATAGCCATAACACTTTCAAAATATTTTTCGATCCCATTGCGCATATTTTCTATTTCTTTCTTTTCATCTTCAATTTTATTTTTATCTTTGAGCAACAAACTTTCATATAACTGCCAAATTGTCTTTTCGTCAGCTTTACTTAACGTTTCTTTTATATTTCTGTCATCAAGAAGAATTTGACTCATTATTTTTTGAATTTCTTCGTCTTTTAACCCTTTGATGTGATAATCATTTCCAATTATTATGTTGTTTTCATTTGGTTTATCTAAAACATAATATTTTTTTACAAAATCACCCCATGACAGAGATGACCAATGCATACAATCAAAAGCCATATTAATCATGTTTGAATCCAAATTTTCTATACCAATTACTTTTAGTAAATCATACTTTTGCACAAACTTTACAAAATCCATATTTTTATCTTCGTAATCTTTTTCAATTAGTGGCAACATCAATTCTTTAAAAACCTTAAAATTACCAATCTGATTTTCGTTTTTCTTTATTTTTTCCAATTCTAGTTTATTTGAACCACCATATTTTTTAATAAATTCATCGACAGATCCTTGGCCTTCACAAATATTTTTAAACATAGTACATAATATTGAATCGAGCTTACCATAAGTAATTTCACCATTTTCATCATATTGTCCAAGATGATTTTCAATAGAGTTATCGGATTCGTCTATTGCATATCCATTGCAAATTAAGCCGGCATTTCTTCTTATTTCTTGCATAAAATCCGAAAGAGCAAAATATTTGTTTCCATTGGGCTCAGGATTATTTTCGTCATCCATATTACTGCTAATTTCTTCTATTCGTTTTATATTATCGATTATAAATAAAACTTTGCCTACACCTAACGCATTGCTAATTTTGTATTCACTATTCTTAACATTAACCTTATTAATCGCATTTATCATCTCTGAAAAATTGTTAATGTTAATCTTATCTCCAAGATTCTGGCAAAATAATTTTATGCTTCCCTCGTTATTTAAAAAAATAAATGGCACCTTGTCAGCAATATTAGCATCGATAATATCATCTACATATAATGATAAAATTCTGTCCAAAAATGATTTATAAATGTCTGTAAACTGTTTAAAACGAGAATTTTCATCCACAGATTTATCGAATAAAATCATTAACTCATTTATTTTTGATATATGCGAAAACAACGATTTAAATATTTCTTTCCGTGATTTTGCGTCATCCCAATTTAATGCTGATTTAATTGCTTCGCTTATGCGCAATAATTTCTGTTCTTTATTATTATCTAGGTGCAATAAATTGGTTTTCACGGTATTTTTATCTAAGAGAATAAATTCTTCCATGATAATCATTGCTGCAAAATAATTATTTTCGTCACCATTAAAAATATATTTTAAACACTCGCTTAGATTACCTAAATTTTTTTCACCCGATAACTGTGCTTCAAAAAAATCGAACAACATCTTCTCCACAGACAAGTTATTATTATCTAGATCTTTGTTCTTGACAAATTTTTGGAAGATCTGTTGCAAGGATAGAAATGCCTCCACTGCATTTTGACTTAACGAAATTTTGTTTCCAGCTTCAGCTTTTAATTTGCTTTCTAGCTTATCCAACTCATTTTCAGGACAATTTCCACGTGCTAAAATTTGTTTTGCTGACCAAGAATCAAAAAAATCATTATAAAAGCTAGCAAACGCACTGACTTTATTTTCGTTTTTGCATTCTTCAGTATCAAACAACGACAAAATACCAATAGGTATTAATTGCAATATTTTTGAGTTTGTGCCCAAATTTGGCTTAACTGTGTTGTAAGACTTAAGAATTTTGTTATACACAAACTTACACCAATCAGTAATATTTAACGATTTCCAAGCTTCTTCGTTTATATTCTGCTGCCAATGCGATTCAAAAGAGAAGGATTTAAAATCATTATCAGCCATTTTTTTTAATAAAACTTTTTGACCATCCAGAGTTAATTTTGAAAAATCAACACATCCGATTTGCTCATCAGATAAGTCATTATATCTTGATAATATAACAGTTTCTAAAAGTTCATTATCAAAATATTCTAAATTCAATTCACTTAATACATTTTTATCGATTCTACCAATAACCAATTTCAAAATTTTAATCATCTTGTTTCGACTTTCTGGGTCATCTTCATCGTACAAAAATGTATTTATATCTTCTGCAGTCAATTTAGAAATCAGTCCACACTCAACAACAAGTTTAGCATCGAGCTCAATAATTTCTTCTTTATGGTCATTATTTTCAAAATACTTCATTAGTTTCTCTTTACTTAAAGAGTTTTTATCTATCAATTTGTTTTCTACCATTAACTCAAAATATTCATTTGCTAATATTTCATGTGCATACTTATAACAGCACTCTTCATCTGCTGTAGATTTTTTAGCTGCCTCAATAAGTTTATACATAAAGTCTTTTTCTTCGGCAATTTTTTTAAAAGTATCATCGTGAAACTGTCGACCATCCAATAAATATTGGACAATTTTTTTTATAGCATCATTATCTAATTTACATTCACCACTCATTAACTTAGTTTCAAAATCATAAAATTCAGTAATTTTATTTAATAACAATGTAAGATTGTCGACACTGATATCTGTATCATATTCAGTAGGAACTCTACATTGTTCCTTATCACTCGTAACTTGACATCCAAAATGATATTCCGATTTCGTTTCTGTATTGCTTAAATCAAACTTTGTTTTTTTATATCTGAACTTTCCCGCTAAATTAAGCATAAAGTTTAGCATATTTTTATTTTCAATTTGTGTATCATGCTCTTTTTTATCATTTTCATTGTTTTCATTGTTTTCATTGTTTTCATTGTTTTCATTGTCGTTCTGATTTTTTTTGTTTTTCTTAGATTTAACACTATTTAATTTGATGTATTGTTGTAATCTTATGTGAAACGGCAAGTATAAAACATTATTTTTTCCAATAAAAGCATTAAAAGCATCGCCTATAACACATTCACTTTCTTTATTTTCGTCAAATATCCATTGTTCTATCAAAACTTGATTAGGATGTTGCGCTCCGGTTAGAAAAGTAGATATACCACAAATTAAATCAATATATTTTGCTTCGTTTTGTTTATTATTTAAATCCAATTTTTCCAACGAAGTACCCAAACAGATTTTTTTAGCCAAAAACTGAATAAATTTAACCGGACGATCAGACTCACTCTCAAATTCTTTTTTATTATTTTTTTTCAATTTATCCATAGTCTTTTTATAATCTTCAAAAAACGTACTATTGCTATCTGCGATACATTCAAGTAATTTTTTATAATTATCAATGATTTTTAACCTATCAGCCTCTGGTAAAAACTGATTATTTATAAAAATAACATTCATAAATGTCTGAACAATATAAGCAAAAAAACTTTCACCATGCCATAAATCACCCGAATTATAACCTAATAATGAGTTTAATTTTTTCGATAATTTTCCAAATAACAAACCAGTCGGCATCCAAGAAACCAAGTTCGATCCGTTATAGTAACCTAATTGTCCCGCACCATATACTTTCGCAATATTTATTCCTTGATCATCGTTTATTAAACCAACGATATCGTTGTCATCTGGTCCGCTCGAAGGTAAAGCCCATACTTTCATTTTGCCAATCAAATTTTTCTCTAGGTCACTAAGTATATTTCCTGAGTCTTCAGATCCTGTTGATGGATAAATAAATTTGAGCAAACCGCCGGGGAAATTATTTATAAAACGCTCCACGTCATCCAAAAAACAACCTAGTTGATTCGCTGCTTCCCTATTAATTTCCTTCATTGCTATTACGTTTCTTAATCTTCTCATATATTTTAACCAAGCGCTATATTCTTCTCTTAAACTCCTGGACCCATCTTTTCCGCCAACTATGTCTGTAGCTTTACAGGTATTACTCTTGTGCACGGTTGCACTTCCAAATTGTTCTACATCAGCGCATGCTAAAACAGGCATAATTCCCGGATATTTTTTTGATTTACTTGATATCGCCGCATTAATATAAAAATCCTTTTTACCAACCATATCCATACTCATTTTAAAACTCCTCCTTAATAAATGATAACTAAATTATATCATAAAAAAAATATTATCACAAAAATATTCTTTTACAAATTTACCAACCATATCCATACTCATTTTAAAACTCCTCCTTAATAAATGATAACTA
>CAMKTI010000034.1 GCA_946415665.1 uncultured Clostridia bacterium | reverse complement strand
ATTTTTGTCTGTCGTTTCTCAAGTATTTCTTTTAATTTGTCTCTTTGTTTGATTTTGTCTTTTAATTGCCTAAGATTTTTTGCCAATGTGAAGCAATATTTCTTTTTTAGCATGTTTTTAGTTTTATCTTTAGCTTTAGCTTCAATTTTGTTTTTTCGCTCTTCACATTTTTTTTGAATCTGCTCTTTTATGTCATTCTGAAATTGCTTTTTTGTTTCTTCTCTAGCTTTAATTAATTCATCTATTTCTTGCCATTTTTTTAAAATCTCAGGTTTGATTTTGTTAAATCTAGCGGCTTTGATTCTTTTGTTTTTTTCATTCCATTCTTTTAACGTTTTTATTTGTTTCTCTTTATTTATTTTTGTCTGTAGTTTCTCAAGTATTTCTTTTAATTTGTCTCTTTGTTTAATTTTTTTATCATTTTCTTTCAAACTATTTGTTACGTTTCTTCCGTTCTTTTTAATTATTTCTTTCTTAAGCAGAACAAGCGCTTTTAGTTGCTTAAGATCTTTTGCCAACGTGGAATAATATTTCTTTTTTAGCATGTTTTTAGTTTTATCTTTAGCTTTAGCTTCAATTTTGTTTTTTCTTTCTTGCCATTTTTTTAAAGCATGAGATTCCATCTCTTTATTTATTTTTGTCTGTCGTTTCTCAAGTATTTCTTTTAATCTAATTTTACCTTTCAATTGTCGTAAACTTTTGTTTAAACAATAATAACGATTTTTTAAAGACATTTCTTTAAGTTTGTTCACTGCTTTTTTTGTTTTCATATTTTCTGCTATTGCCAAAGGTTTTAATATTTCATGGTAATTATATTTATCAAATTCATTACTTGATATAATTTCCTCAGGCAGCTTTAAACAATTTTGTAAATATTTTTTCATATCGCGTTTTAATGAATTAAGTTGTTTATCATTAAATTTGGTATCAAATTTGGCATCGTTGTTTTGTTCAACGGCAAAATAATTCACGTTGTCTTGTGTCGTCCTATGCAACAGATACAAATATCCAACTAAACTATATACATATTCAGGAACCTTATAATCAGTTGAATTGTCTTCATTAATCATTTCGGCGCTCTCTTGATTATAATAATCAAATTCTGCACAAATGATTTTTAATAGTTCATTATATTCGACCTCAGAAACACATACTTTTCTATCGTTGGTCGGAAAATATATTTTTGTTAAAACAATAGAAATCATTTCCATAGGTTGTTTATATTTAGCGACAAGAACACTATTATTTTCCTTATATTGACGCGAACCGCCAATACAACAATTAGGAAGATCTTCCAAGTCCTTTTTATCCCTAAATTCCTGAATGATTTTAATGGCATGTAATGATAACTTAAAACTCATTTTATCCAATTCTACCCATATTGAATTAAGTTTCTCGTACTTATTATATATCTCGTTAGTAAAATTATAACATTGCCTAAAAGATAAAAGTAATTTGTTCATAATATTATCTTGTTTGTCTGACAAAATCAACTCTTTTATTTTATCTTTCTTGAAACGCCAATAAGCATCTCCATCTCCAACTGTATCGCAAATTTTCTCATATATTGATTCTAATATATCTTCTGGCACTGCACCATTATCAATCATATCTTGAATAAATTGGTATGAGTATTTGGATAACCATTTTAGAAATTTATCTATATGCTCATAGTTTATTTTAAGTTTTTCTTCTTTGACTTGTTTAATAATATCATCGATCCTATAATCACATAATTTGTCATCCTCTTTTTTTAATAGAGATTCGTCCCATAAATATATTTTTTCGTACAACAAATACAACCATAGAATTAAATCTTTATGAGTAGAATAAATTTGTTTTTTTTCTTCCTTCGACATACATTCTAACATAATTATTTTATTTATATCTTTTGCCATACCTATAAGATATACCTTATAATCTTTGGAGTATATTGTGTTCGATATAGCGATTCGACCAAGAATATCAACGGCAACATCAAATATATTTTTATTTTTACCAAAATATTGTTCCAACATATTCTTAAAAAACCTACTTATTTCTGGTTTGTTAGTTAACTCAGTTTCAAATTCCCCCCTAGCTAATTGATCCAATTGTTGTATTTCACATAGTAGAGTTTTACCTGGATAAAAACTAATCGACATGTTTTCTTTCAACAACAATTTTACAATGATTCCAATACCTTCAACTTGACTCTTGTGAAGATCACTTAAAGGAAACTCATTTATAAGCAACGTGTCATCAAGATCATCAAGTTGTAAGAATAATTTACTCACAATAGAAAGATCATCATCTTTATCATAATGAAGTAATGTTTGCAAATTACCATAACATTTCATTTGATATAGCGTTTTTATTGCAGAGAAAACACTCAAAGAGTCTTCTGAGTGTAGTGCCAAGCTAGTTAATTTATTTGGTATTGATTTAATCGATTTTGATAATCTATGAAAGGTATGTTTACGAGACAATTCAGCCAGTCTTTGCCGTGCTTCTTGTTTTTCTTTTAAGATGTTTGGCAAAACATCCATTAGTGGAATTAAATTTAAACACTTAATCTCTCTTATCTTATTTATAAATTCTTTCGTCCTGTTGTCTGAATAAAAAATATTTTTTTCTGATATTTTTTCATCTCCATCTGAAATCTTATATTCTCTTAAAAAATGTGGTGCGTCAATTAAGTTTAATTGTTTCCCATTTATTTGTTGCGCTTTTAAAAAATCGTTATCGAAATATATTTTTTTATAAATCAAATATAACCACAAAATTAAATCTTTATTTTTTAACATATTATCTCTATCTGCATATTCAGATACGTCGTTTAAGATATCCATTACTGACTTAAATATTGATTCCAACATATCTTTCTGATTTTGGTCTTTAACAATATTATTCCATGCAAAATATATATTACCTGTGATATTCGTGATTATATTAATTGGATATTTAATAATCATATCTTTATACTCGTCTTTGTTTTGATTTTTAACCATGTTTTTTGTTAGACTAAAGGTCAGTCGCATAAGTTTTTCTGACGCATTTAAACCGATTTTTTTGTCATTTTCTTGTGACTCGATTATTTTGTTAATCAAGGAAAGAAAACCGTTTTGATGAAGTGTTTTACAAAATTTACTTTTTATACAAACTTCTATCGCACAGTTAAATAAATTTTCACTATCCTTTGAATTGGATTCTAAAAATTTTTTCCAATCTTCAGGATGTTTGTGAATTAAAACACGCAAGCAATAAAGTCTATAGCGTAAGACTCTCAATTCTTGCATTAATATCTTATCCGGCAAAAACATAATTGCATTTTCAAATGCTTCATCTGCGTCTTCTTTTATACGATATATATCATAGAACACATTGAATAATTTTAAAAAAGTTTCGTCATCCAGAGCTTTTTGCGTATCTGATTGAATGAAATTATCTTTTATCAAATTAGCAATTATATTAATTGGACACTTAGAAATAATATCTTTGGCTTTATTTTTTATATCTTTGCTCTCATTCTCGCTTAATATTATATCCCGTAATTGATCTGTTATGTTAAATATCAAGGAGACAAATTTCTGTATTGCATTTAAACCAATTTTTTGACTATTCTGTTCCTGTAAAAAAATTTTGTTGATAAACAAAAACCAGGCCTTTATATCATCCAGATCCCATTTTGAGAGAATACTACACTTTTCGATATAAACACTGATCAAATTTTTATCATCATGTTCATCAAGCGATAAGAAATTATCAAGTAGGTTTTTATTTCTTTGAACCAATATATTTAAAAAACCAAATCTATATTTAGTTTCTTGAAAACCATTTATTAATTTATCATCCGAGAAAAACATACTACCTACTTCAACAGGAGATAGCATTTTATATTGCTTTTGATCTAAAAACAAACCACATTCTTGATTGATATCGGCCCATTTCATTCCTTCCGGTAATTTTGGCAATATCTCATTAATATCTTTTTCAAATTGCTCTGGTGCATTAGTTTTACAAATTTCTAATGCTTTTTGGATTGGAACCATAAAACAACCTACTGATCCTTTTTCATCTAACATAACACCATTAGAAAAATTTCTTTTAACACCATTTACTTCATGAAAAAACTGTGCCATATTAATTTGTGTCATATGATCAACAGATGCCGTGATTTTAGAAAAAGTATAAATTGACATCTTGCATAACTTTTTTATTTGGTCATTATTTTCTAACGAAGTATTTTTAAATAACCGGTCAATTAAAAAATTGATTGATTTTGTTTTATTTTGACGAATTTCCTCTATCAATTTTTTTGGATGATGATTCATTAAAAATTCTATTTCATGCGCATTACAAATATATTCACACATATCATCAGGATTTGAGTCATAGGTGAAAATATAACCTGCATTTATAAAACTTTGTAACAAATGAAATAAATTCATCACGCCAAAGTCATAATAACTATCTTTTAATTTTCGGTTTGTCTTATCTGATTCAATTTCTTCCAAAGATTTTTTATATTCGATGATGATATCCGTTATTAAAAAATCAAGTTGACCATCTGGATCTTTTTCCAAATCATTTTGATCCACTACACCGTCCATTATTTTATCAAATTCCATTTTTGTGTGCTGGCAAACATAATTTAAGAAAAGATTAAACCATCCGAAAGTTATTTTTCCTTTTACGCCACCAAGATAATCTCTTATGGAATCTGTTAAGTGAGTTGTTTTAATATCTATTCTTTCTGTGTCTGAATTAGCTTCAATTGCTTTATCTTGAAATAATCCATTTGCTTTCACAAATTCTTTTATTTTTGGTCGCACAATATTAAATATGTTCTCATCATAGTCCAAAAAATATTTCTTAAATCTGTCTAATCCAATTGGTTTATCATTATCATCATATGCTTCAAGAGCCGATTTGACATCTTGCTGGAAAAAGATTGTCTTTTTAAAATTTGTATTTTCGGTCTGTGCTTTAGACAATTGAGATATCAAATCCACTCTGGTTCCGTATGCCTTATTGATTTCTTCAAGCTTTGATTGATATTTATCACTGCTTAAATTATCATCTGCCATTTTACCAATTTCTTGTTCTCTGGCATCTTGCTTTTGATGTATATCACTTATCTTTTTATTTATTTTATCCATTTCTTTTTTAATACTATCTCCAAGTTCTTTTTTCGACAGATTGTTTTTGTTTTTATTACAAAAGAAGTAATTTAAATAATAACTAAGTTGAACAAAAAAATTTTGATACGCTACATTTGATCCACTATCAATAGATTCAATCAATGCTTTTAAAACACTAAATTCTATTTTGGTTTTCTCATTTTGTGAATTTTTTTCATACGTACAATTTTTATCATTTTGAGATACATACTTATCAAATATTTCATCTTTTTTTATTCGAGTCTTAAAATATTCGTTATCAGAAGTAATTTTTTTAATCATATTCAAAAATTCTTTACCTTGATCCGTTAATATCTCATCAATATTTTTTTTTAAAATATATTTTGTTATCGAGTCTTCTTTATCAGGATGTTGTGTAATGTTACAATTTTTATCTTCATTCAATTTATTTTTTATTTCATCTGGATTTTTGAAAAAAAACTCTAACGGAGATTTATCCAAAAAATATTTTTTCATATCTATTTTTTCTTCTTCTGTAAATTCAAACGCTTTTAAATCACTATCAAGCAAATCACTTTCAAAATACTCCGCGATATTTTGAACCAAATTAAATTTTTCTTGATAATGACTGGCAATAACTGGCTTCATTATACACCAATTGTTTTTGCTTTCTATAAAATCTTTTAACTTTCCTTTTGATCTTGCTAGATTATTTTCTTTCAGATAATCACAAAGCGTAGTATAAAGATATGCGGTTGCGTCGCATAACTTTCCTTTTTTATCAACCATTAAAAACCGTCTAGTTTCTAAGTCATATTCAATAACAGTTTTGTCATTAGAATTTGCTAGCTTTAGAAAATCAAATATTTGCTCCTCAATTGATTTTTCAAGTTGTCTAAGTTCCTCCTCATCAACTTTGTACAAATTATATTCTTTATTATTATGTACAAATACATTTTCCGTAATAAGTTTAAAGAGTGCTTTGATTTTATCGTGATATTGATAATCAGAAAAATTATAAATACACATATCGCTATCAAGAAAACAGTATTGCTTTAATAATTCGCTTCTGAAGACCTCTGTATTAAAATTGCTCAAGCCCGTAACAAGCTTGCCAGATTTACCGTTTATATTTTGTGATGTTTAAATTTCTGTAGTACAGCAGTTTTTGATAATTTTTCTCATTTTTAATCGCTTTGTCATAATACTTTGACAAAAAGTCATCATAAACTACGCCAAATATATCAAAATCTCTTACTCCACTACATGATATATCAAGGTTACGGTTATAGTCCGTTTCCTTTCCTTTATCTTTGTTACTGGGAGAATTATTATTAAATAGTTGAATGATTGATAGTGGGTTTTTATTGTTTGTCCAGCCATCTCTTGGGTTGATTGCTAATTCTTGCAACATAAAATATAGTTTCTTTATATCAAAACTAGCAAAATTTTTCAACATTAGTGTTAAAAATTGATTTTTTGTAATAACTTCACTTAACATGCTATTTATTTGGCATGTATTACCAGAAGCGTTATACAAATCAAAATGTACTTCTTCTACAGAAAGAGATTTAAGTAATTTAGCAACCGGCATCAACCACATAATCTCTTTTGTTTCTTTGTTTTGAAAAATATAAGTAAGATCATTTTCGTTTGACATATCAATATCCCTCCTTCTTAAATATTATTTATTATAACATACAATTCTTTATTTGCCAATATTTTTATAAACTAAAATATAATTCAGTTGATTTTATTAAAATTCTAGACACACAATTTTGCTAACGTTCGATATAATGCGACAAGTTCATATAGAAAAATTATTATTTTAAATAACTTCGCTGAGCATTTTATTTATTTGATATGTATTACAAAAATCATTACAAGCTAGATTCTTTATATGCTCAGAAATTTAAGTTTATAAATCTGTCAACGCTTTTATCGCCCTAATAATTTCACCGTATACGTAAAAACTTCCCGTAACAAAATTAATTTTTTCTTTATTATTTTTAAATACATCACCTACTGCCTCGTCAAAAGTTTTTATATATATTTTTTGATTTGGATTTTTAATTTCATCTGCAATTTCATATAACTCTTTTGCCGGAACAAAAAAATCTTTTTGCTCGTTATTAACATTTATAAAAATAAAATTTGCTCGCGAATTATATTCTTCTTCCAACAAAATTTTTAACATGCCAAAATAATCTTTACGTTTTAAAATACAAATCAAATAATTTCTAGCCAAATTATTTTTGTAATACATATTTATCGTTGACATTAAATTTTTTATAGCAGGTTTATTATGTGCTCCATCAAAAATAATTAACGGCTCTTGATTTAAAATTTCAAATCGTGCCCTATGCACAATATTTTTTAAAGCATGTACAATATTTTTTTTATAAATTTTATAACCCATGCGTCTTAAAATTTTTACGCTTTCCAAACACAAACAAGCTATTTTAACTTGATTTTTACCTTTTAAATTTAACATTACATTTTTAAATTCTTTATAGCTAAATCTTTGATAATCAAAATCAAAACTATAATTTTTGATTTCATTTTTATTTATAAAAAATAATTTATTTTGTCGACCTTGTGCCGTACCAGAAATAATTTTATTAACCTGTTCGTTCTGTTCAAAAAATACCGTCCGAGAATTTTTTTTAATAATCCCGGCTTTTTGTTGAGCTATTTCGACTAAACTATTACCCAAAATATTTACATGATCAAAACCTATCGAAGTAATAATCGATATCAATGGCTTTTTAATTATATTTGTACAATCATGTAAGCCGCCCAAACCTGTTTCCAATATCACAAAATCAACTTTTTTTCTATAAAAATAAACTAGCGCCAACGTCGTTTCGATTTCAAAAAGCGTAACTTTTCTTTCATGATTTTGATTATAAAAATCAATATGTGGCATGATCTCTATTATTAAATCGCTCAAATCTAAATCCGAAATATCTTCGTTATTTATATTTATCCGCTCGTTATATTTTATTAAATGCGGCGACATAAATTTCCCAACTGAATAACCATTTTCAATCAAAATATTCGCCATCATTTCAACACAAGCACCTTTTCCATTTGTTCCGGCTACATGAATAATTTTTAATTTCTCATCAACATGATCATATACATCCATAAAAAATTTCATGGCGTCAAGAGTTGGATTTTTTGTCATATTTAAAAACCCGCTAAAAAATTTTTCTATGTCTATCAAATAAATCACCCCAAAAAAATATTTTTCTTCATAAATAAAAAATAAATCTATCTGAGCAGATATAACTTTATAATAAAAGATTTATCCAAACAAAATATCATTTTCTATCTCGTGCATTTTAACAAATTAAAAATTCGCGAACAACATTTTTTTAGAGCGTCATCAAAAAAAATTATTACAGATAAATTAATTTCGGCGATACAAATAAATTTTTTATCCATAAGCAAATTTATTATCGCGTTCAAATTTTTTTACACAAAAAAAGAGCTACATAGCTCTTTAATTTTTTTTTATAAAAATCAATTCAGTCATCATTTTTTTCGAATTGGTTTGACTCTATCAATTTTATGTCGTTATCATTGCCAGTAATTTTATTTTGGTTATCAAAAATTGAACTTTTGTCCTTCTGATAATAATTATTTTTGCCAATGTTGCCATCAGTTTCTGTATTACAACAAAAAATGCAATACAACAGCGTTTTTAATATCTTTCGACCATTTTCAAACAATGCCATATCACAAATTATACAAACCAAAATCAATGTAATTGATAAAAATAACGACAATGAAAACATATGGATAAAACTGTTTAAAATCAAAATTAATCCGGCAATTGTAATCAATGCAAAACTAATCCATTTAATTATTTTTAATAGGGGGCGAAGTTTTTTTATAGATCTTCGCTTTTCTGTCATCTGCCTTGTTTGTATCTTTTGGAATATTCTTGCCTTCGGTTCGAACGGTACTAATATTTTTTGCTGTTGCTCCACATCAAAAACTTTCTCTGCGGTTGAAATTCTTTCATTGTCATTCATTGCTATTACAGTATTTGTGTTGGTTGTAGCTAGTATATTATTTTGTGCGACTTGAATCTTATTAATATTTTTTTGCTGTTGCTCCAACCTATCAAAAATTTTCTTTGCGATTGATTTTATCATTTTATACTCGTTACTATTTTCCGAATCAACGTCATTTACTCGTAGTACTTCGTAACCACATTGTTCACCGGGAAGCACCTGCATAAATCTGATTTTGCCCCTGAGTAAAGAAGTATACTTATCTTGCTCTAACTCAATTGAATCATTTTCTATTTTCTCAAATAATTTATTTATCACGCCCAAATTATCATAGGTTTCATTTTCTTTTAATTCAATTCCTAACTCGTCTACATTATATTTACTAAACCAATTAATCATTAACTTAGCTTTATCAGCATCCAATTTAAAATTTTCATCATTTAATAATGCTTCGATGATTGCGTACGGCTTAATAAATTTGTTTTTCTGTTCTTCTGCTGTCCTTGTGCAATTTTCCAAAACAGATCGAATTATTTTCGTTTCTTTATCGCGACAAAACGTAGCAATTGTTTTTATATAGTCATCTTTTAATTCATCTTTATTTTTGCCTTTATGATATTGTTCGTCGGAAAGTATTAATTCGCAGTGACCTATCAATGATTTGGCAAATAGACCAAAAAAATCATCTTTTAGTTTTTGGTATTCAGCACCTTCTTTATTTTCAAAATTCTTGTGTAGTTTTTGAGAATATTGTGCGAAAGCGTTATTTACTTTATCTGCCGTAATTTCATCAATTGGTAAAACAAATGTAAAATCACTTTGGAACAAAAATTTGTGAAGAGAAGCATTTGCATTTAAACAACCATCTAAGCAACCGTTACGTATTTTTAAAAATAAATCAGTGTCAAATATGAATTCTCTTTGCTTCTGTTTATCAAACTTTGACAATTGACTGAAATATAGACCGCCATTTTGGAAAGATTTATATCCGGCTAAACTTTTAATGCTATAAATATCATAAAATTTATTCTTATCAAATTCATTTCCTTTATAATCTCCAGATTCAATATGGAAAACGATTTCAGCTATAAAACCCTTAAAAAAATCCTTATCACTACTGACGATATATACCCAGTTTTTAAACTTAGGTAATTCTGTCATTAATTCTTTAGCATTGTAATCGTGTTTTATTCCACTATAACCTTTTAAAAGATTAAAACCAGATTCATCATAGACTTTGGCTTTAATTTGATTTTGAATTTTTTTTATCTCGTTTTCTGATTTTGTACTGTAACCAAAATCTATTATTTTTAGATACAAAACATAAACACGCTTCTGTTTTTCTTCGCTATCTAATTTAAAATTATCATTGCTTAATAGAATCGAAAATAATTCTATCATAAACTCCCATGGCGGTCTTCTTTGGTTATCCATCTCGCAAAATTTATAAGATGGTTTTGTTGTATACGTCGTTGCTTCATCAAATATACGTTCGCAAATTGACATTGCTAAATCAAAATCTGGTTTTGTCTCAGTAAAAACTTTTTCAATCGAATTAAGATTTCCTGATGTTTTTGTTGCTTCCATCGTATCTTTAAAGTTGTCAACAAATTTATTAATAACATCATCCTTATTTTTATCTTCATTGAGACAAAATTTTATTGCTTTAAATTTTGATATCGGCTTTATGAAGTCTAATAAAGAATTTTGAAGCCCGTCCAAACCAAAAAGCTTTTTTATTTCATCATCAAAAAACTGTTTAACTTCATGTTCTTTATCATCACCAACCAATCTCGAAACAATTTCAAAAGCCAAAGTTAAAATTTTAAATTCTTCGCTCTCTTTTATATCATTTACATCAGTCTTTTCAAAAACCGCCCGCAAATATTTCTTTTTAATAAAATCAGCAACGTTTTTGATGTCAAGCGAGTGTGTCACAAAATGTTCAATCAATAACTTGATAACTTCCACATTATTTCCACGAAGAGTTAACTTCTTATCATTAACCATATCTTTTATTGCGTTGAGTCTTTTTAAATGATTTAAATTTCCGTTCCCATCATTATAATAATATGCTTTTCCAAGGCTAACATCACTTTTTAGTTTTTGAAAATAATAATCATTGACTTTTGGTTCTGAATCAGTTAATTCATTCACCCGATCATAATCTAAACGATAACAAACATACTTTGGGTCATCGTTCATTATTGTTTCATCCAACAATCCATAAATCGAAATAAATTTCAAAAGCTGAGGCATTATTTTGTTTAAACATTCTTTTTTCTGATCCGAATTCATTTTTTCATCTTTCATCACGCGCTCATAAAGATTTTTAAACAACTCGGTTCTATCAATCGTATGCGATTTATTTAAAACATTATATATTGCCGAGCGAAACTCTTCATCTTTAAGTTTAACAGTACATTTGTCCAAATCAATGTCGAAAAAAATATCTAAATTTTGAACTATCTTTGTGTATTTGATAGACGTAGGGTATATTTTATCACCTAAAACAACAAAATAAGCACTGTCTTGCGGATAAATTCCTTGTCTATCGAGCCAATCAATAAAATTCGCAATTTCTTTTTTTTCAGCCTCATTATTAGCTTTTATTTTATGATTTTCTATAAATTTAGAGCAAAACATAATCATAAATTCTTTAATTCTATTTTTATCATAATCTTTAGACTGTTGTTTTATACATTGCAATAAATATTCTTTCTTCGCCTCAAACAACCGGCGCCGCCCATTATTTTTATCTTCTGCAAGCAACTTTTGTTCTTTTGCACAAAAACTACAGCAATATTCAATAAGTTCGAGAAAATTATTATCGACTTTTTGCTCCGGAGTTAGTTGACTATTGTCATTGTCATTTTCATTCTTATTAAAGGCTGTTTCATCATCTGAGTCTAAATTCAATTCATTCAAGTAATCACCAATACTTTCAGACAACAAAAGATAATCCATACTTTTATTTTCTATGTCATCATTAATAACTGTATTTTTATTTTCAATTGGTAACTCTATATCTTCTTTATCTTTTTGGCTATTAATATCATCAAAAATATAATCATCAAAAGCACACAATACATCTTTTATATTTTCTTTTAGACTCATCGTAGTTTTTTTTCGCAGCTCTGGTAAATTATCTTTCCTTTCCCATACAAAAATACAAGGTTTATACGTATATGAACTATATTTTTCTTTTACAAATTTGTTATCAGTAAAAAATATCAATGGAGATTTATTATCTTTCAAAGCTTCGACGCATTTTAAAATTTCGTTTTTCATTGTATCAAAAACTTTGTTATTATCGGCAACTTCTCCAATAACATAAAAAGTTTCTTTATACAAAAATTTTATTACATCATCTTTATCTTTAAAGTTAACGATATTTCGTCTAAATTTTTCAAAAAGACCTTGATTCAATATGCTATTTTCTATTTTTTCATCCCAAATGTTCTGGAGATCTTCTCTAATTTCATCGTTATCTTTTGACAAATTAATATTAGAGATTTTTTTATATAAAACATTGAACAAAAACACTTCAAAAATCAGAGACAAATCCTTTGCATCCAACGCACTAGTGTCCTTTTTGAAAATAATTTCCTTACATAAATTCTTATATTCCAATTCATTTTTTATCAAATCAACCCAGTGTTTTGGAAACAAATCACCACCAAGCCAATCCAAACAATCAGATTGACTGTTATCTAACAAATTTTTATATATCTCGTTATCATTTAACTTGTATCGATCTCCGTCATACGTCATAATTCTACCATATTGAACAGTACTTGAAAGTTCGATTATATCTACAATTGCTGCTTTTTCTGCTTCGTTTTCATTCTCAATATATCCTTTTTTAATAAATTTGTCGTTAAACTTGTTCATAAAATCATCGCGTTTGTCATTTTGAAAAATAACTTTCAGATGGCTACTTATTAAACGCCATAAATAATATTTCTTTGCTATAAATAATTCCCTATTAGCGGAGTAAGCTTGACAGTTACGGTCCTTAGAACAAAAATCTAAATAGTAATCGATAAGCGTGAAAAAATTTTTATACTCGGCATCTTTTTCGTCTAAATAATCATCAATCTGTTGAGTCAAGAGTTTTTTCGTTTCTTGTGATTCATCATCTTTTATCGATTTAATTTCTTCTTTACCAAAAATTTTGTCATCACCAACAGACAACACATCATCCAATTTCACATCAGGCAACTTTTTTTCATATGCTTTTTCAAATTCCGGTAATGAATCCCATTTTTTCCATTGCACAAAAGTATATTCATTATACTTATCTTTATTTTTTGCAACATCGACATTATCAGCGTTAGCAATACAAATTATAGGATGTTCCTTTTCATATACTTGCTTAACACAGTCTAAAATTTCTTTTTCCAGCTCAATAAATTTATCTTTATTGTTTCCATCATTTAAAGACCCAAAAGTTTTTTCCCACAGGAATTTTATAACATCTTCATCATTTTTATATTCCACTAAATGATATACAAGCTCATCAAACAAATTTTTATAAAACGCAGTTTTCATTATTTCGTTTTGCTGCTTCAGAAATTTGTTTCTTTTATCTTGCTCAATATTATTTTCTTCTTGCTTTGACAATTCATCCGCTAACATTTTTTTATATAAAATATTCCAACAAAAAACTTCATATAGTAAAACGAGTTGATCATAATCAACGTTACTTTTTTCTGAAAATAAAATTTCATTAAATCTGCTCTTGTAATCAAAATTATTTTTGAGTTTATTTAATTGTTTAGGATTCAACATCTTATACACATAGGCAGGATCTATATTATACCGTTCATACAAATCCCCAAAACAATTGTTTGAAAAATTATTATATTGAGCTATAAACTTTTTGTCATCTTCATCAAAATTATTGCCATAATAATTTACATAAACAGGAACAATATTATCCTTTTTAATATTTTCATCTTCCATTCTTAATCAGACTCCCCCTTTGATAATTATATCACAAATTATATAAGCTTCAAAATTTACTACATATAAATTTTTTTGATAGCGTAAACTCTTATCACTACCTTGAAAAAAATAATGTCATTTATTATATCAATATAATAATTTTAAACCAAAATTTTTTATTTGTCAAGATACAATCCAAATATTTTAGACACCGTTTATACAAAAAAGATAAAAAAGAGAAATAAAGCATAATAGAGAAAAATAAAA
>CAMKTI010000033.1 GCA_946415665.1 uncultured Clostridia bacterium | reverse complement strand
TTTATTATAACCAAAAAAAAAAAGCATTTAAAGGTTTTTTTTTATTTTTTTTTTTTTTTTTTGAGTCGGCTTCTGTAACTGATTTGTTTTATGTTTTGTTACAAAATAAAATCTTGGTTTGTTTTTTTAAGCCAAACCAACTAAAAATTTCTTTTATTTAAAAGCAAAATTTTTTTAAACCAAATTCGTAATCCGAAAAATAAATTTAATAAGGAAAATAAAAAACGGCTTTGTGAATTTATCTTTTTATAAAAAATAATTTCCAAAATAAAAATTTTTGGCCTACCAAAAAACAAAACCAAAAAATTTTTTTTGAGGTAAAAGTAAAAAACGATCTTTTTGCAGACCGTTTTTTTTTCTTGGCTCTCAACACAAACAAAGCCATGAAATTCTTGTTTCTGTGACCAATGTATTGTCATACAAATTTTGGTTTTACACAATTTCCAAAAGCTTAAATTTTTGTATGCCTTATACCACCGATACAATTTAAATTATATTCAACCTCCATTTTGTTCGATTAATTTTTAGCTTGTTGCTTAGACAGTGTTGACAAAATTAAAAGAGAAATAGTAAAAAGAAATAAAAAAAAATAAAAGTGAGAAGAGTGAAATATTAAGCAAGGGTGGAAAGAGATGAAAAACTGGAAATGATAACAAGAAATTTCCAAACAAAGTATTTTAGATACTAAAAATAGGATCGCCGTGTCGAGATTTACCACGTTACAGATGGAACGCGTGTCGATTGTAAAGAAGCTATTAACTTGATCAAAAATCTCGACGCAAGTTTAGTCTTTGCGGATCGTGCCTACGATAATAACAGAATTTTGCCTTATGTCGCTATACAAAATATAAGACCGATTATTCATCCTAAGCGTAACGGAATTGAACAACGTGATTATAATCGTAAACTTTATCGCTTTAGACATATTATCGAAAATACTTTAAACGTTGTTGTTTTATTATCATTCGTTATGCTAAAGCTCTTGATGCTTTTATCACTTATATTTATTTCCGTTGTACCTTTATGTATTTGTCATTCTTTTAAATTTATGTAGACGCTATCTAAGACGACTTTGGAATGATTTTTAGATGGAAGCGAATATGGGATTAATGCGAATTTAAATAGTGTTATTCAAGTTAAAAACAAACAGCTCAAGGAAAATATAAATATAATCAACGCCAATAATAATTACTTTCAGGATAAAAACGATTTTCCATTAGCGATCAAACAGTTTTTAAGATAAAGTAAAGCCACGCACAAAGCGAACATAAATAGAAGCAATGAAATCGTCAAGAGCTTTGGTATAACAAGTGGCGATACCGCACCAATGTTTGAAAACCAGGAAAGTATTCTCGATAATATGTCTAAAGCGATAAAGTTTACGATGAGACTGCTGTCTCTTTTCTTCGAACTTTAAAATCTTTATAACTACGTTGTTTGAGTCTGTTACACTTTGGAAAAATAACTGATCTCATGTTTTGTACAGCGATATGAGACAAGATTTCGTTAGTGTCATAAACTTTGCCCGCGAATAATAATTTTGCATCGATATTTTTGAGCAAATTGATAGCTTTTTTACAATCGGAAGGTGTTCCCTATGTAACAGCAAATTTTATGGGCACACCGCACTCATTGATGGCTAAAGTATATTTTCGAATTGAGCTCCTTTGCCTTTGATGTAGCCTGATTTCTGCCTTAACCTAAAGCTGCATGCTCATTTGGTTTCACATAACTTGAGTCTATCATTAACTATTCAAATTTTTTGTGACATTTTAGTATTTCATCTCAGATAATTTTTTTCACATATCTTTTCATTGCCATCAAATAAACCTTTTATGCAGCGTATACCATTTCCCATAATCTAGCAGTAAATCCCTTCATGGTGCTACTGTCCTCAATATTCAAAATACTCTGTTTAAAAATTTCCTATTATCATTTTCTTCACTTTCTTTCTTTTTTTATATAATCTCTTATTTTTCCCCACTTTTCATCTATAACATCATTCCTTTAAAAATTATTTCGTTTTGCTTAAATATATCCAGCAAATCAAAATTATTTCAAATAAACCAACAAAACCAAACAACGGATAAAGAATACTTATAAAATTGGAAAATTTAATCTGTGCAAAAATTATCCCGCACAAATTTATTATTAGCCCACAAGTTAATTTTTTTTTGCCAAACATTTCACATAATGCAAAAAAATCTCCTACTGCTGTTGTCAAAATAGATAAAATAAATAAGATTGTGTAAAGCAAATTTATTTTGCGTGAAATTTGTTTTGTGATAGCTAAAAGTGGAATTTGATTTTTGATAGCGAATTTATAATTCAAAAAAATTACTAAGCCAACAATCATTCCCAATAATGTAATAAAAAATCCACCAATCATTGCACCTGTTTTGGCGTATTTTTTTTTTTTTAACGTTTTTATGATCGGAACTAAAACACAAATTGCTGTTATTAAATTATGAGCAGAATATAAAATTGCGTTTTTAATCCATAAAAAATTATTTTGCATAGAAAAAACTTTTTGACTGCGATTAAAAATTATGTAAACACAAACAAAAACCTCGCCAAAAAATAAAATTGGTGCCAGAAAAAAATTTATTTTAGCCATAAAATTTGTTCCAAGAAAATAAATTAAAAAACATAAAATCGCCATAAATAAAACGCCAAAAATATTTTTAAAAACAAATTGTTGTTGAAAAAAAGCACCTGTTGCTGAAAGCATTGTTGAGTAAGAGACGAACAAAAAAATTTTAATAATAAATTTGGCAAGGCAATAAAAATCTTGAAAGATAAAACTTAAAAATTTGTCGGACATATAAATTTTTTTTCTGTTTGCTAAATCACAGACAATATATCCAATAAAACTAAAAATAAATCCAGATAAAATTAATCCTAAAAATCCTTTTGTGCCGAACCTAATAAAAAAAAATAAAATCTCTTGACCAGAAGCAAAACCTGCTCCCAAAATTAAAGCCGTATAAATTCCTGCTATTTTTAATATGTCGCGCATTTTTTGCCTGCCTATTTGATTTTTATTTTGATTGTGAATTAATAAAATCATATGCGAGAATTTTTTTAAAAATAACTTTAGGAGGCAAATTTTATTTTGAAAACAGTTTTGGTTACGGGGTCATCGCGAGGAATTGGCAAGGCGATAGCAAAAATATTTTTAGAAAATAATTTTCGTGTATGTATTAATTCACACAAAAATTTATTTGAATTAGAGAAAACGTTAAAAGAGTTTGAAAATAAGTTTTCGAAAAAAAAAATAATGGCGGTTCAAGCTGATGTTTCGAAATATGAAAACTGTTTGTTTTTGTTTGATGAGATACAAAAAAAATTTTCGGATGTAGATATTTTGATAAATAATGCCGGGATTTCATATTTTGGATTGTTTAATTTAATGAGAGAGAGCGAATGGAAAAATATTTTAGATGTAAATTTAAATTCTGTAATAAATTGTTCACATATTGCAATTCAATCGATGATAAAAAAAAAATCAGGGGTAATAATAAATATTTCATCGGTTTGGGGAAAAGTTGGCGCCTCGTGCGAAACGATTTATTCAACGTCAAAAGGTGCTGTTAATTTATTTACAAAATCATTGGCAAAAGAACTTGCGCCTGAAAAAATAAGAATAAATGCAATTGCATGCGGGATGATTGATACAACAATGAATAATATTTTTGATGATGAAGAAAAAAAAAATATTAAAACGCAGATACCAATGGATTGTTTTGGAAATGTTGATGATGTTGCAGAACTAACCCTTTTTTTGGCATCAGATAAATCAAAATATATTACTGGACAAATTATAAATTTAGATGGCGGTTGGATTTAAAATATGCGATTTTCACATCATAAATAACAAAACCAAATTTTTTTATTTTTATCGAATGAAATTTATTTGACGAAATATATTTTTTTGGATTGAGAGATTTATGCAAATACAATTTTTTTATGTAGAAAATATTATTTGTGCTAGTATAAACGTAAAATAAAAGTGAGTGATAAGGAAATATGGCGTTTGTTTTAAGTTGTTGTTCAACAAGTGATTTGAGCAAAGATTACTTTTTGGAGAGAAAAATAAATTATATCTGCTTCAATTATTTTGTTGATAATAAGTTATATAAAGACGATTTTGGTGCAAGCATAAAATATAAGGATTTTTATGATTTAATGCGGAATGGAGCCGAAACAAAAACATCTCAAATAAATCCTGATGAGTTTATAAATTATTTTTCGACGTTTTTAAAACACGGTCTTGATATTTTGCATATTAGTTTGTCATCAGGAATTTCTGGAGTTTTTAATTCAGCTCTTATAGCAAAAAATAAATTGGAAAAAATATTTCCGGATAGAAAAATATTAATTATTGATTCGCTGGGAGCATCTTCTGGATATGGATTATTGGTTGATAAAGCGGCGGATATGCGAGATAAAAATAAAAATATCGATGAGATTTATGAATGGCTAGAAAAAAATAAATTAAAAGTTAATCATTGGTTTTTTACGAGCGATTTAACTTTTTTTATAAAAGGAGGTAGAGTTTCAAAAATATCTGGGTGGTTTGGCACAGTTTTCAAAATTTGTCCGTTATTAAATGTTAATTGTGAAGGAAAATTAATACCGAGGTTTAAAGTTCGTGGCAAGCAAAAAGTTATCGAATTGACTCTAAAACAAATGGAATTGAACGCAGAAAATAATTTGGGTTATGCACAAAAATGTTTTATTTCTCACTCAGATTGTTATGAAGATGCAAAAATTTTAGCTGACATGATTGAAAAAAAATTTAAGAAATTGGATGGCAATGTAAAAATTTTTGATATCGGAACAACAATCGGAAGTCATACTGGTCCGGGAACAGTTGCGTTATTTTTTTGGGGACAAGAAAGAAAAAAATAAAAAAAAGACAGTCATATAGATATTATTTTATATGGCTGTTTTTTTTATATAAATTTCAGCTATCTCAAGCAGCAATTAAAATTTTTTTAGCCCAGGTTAAATTTATCCAAAAAATCTTGTTCCGAAATTATTTCGATGCCAAACTCTTTTGCCAATAAATTTTTTTTTGATTTCGATTCTATATCATTATTTATTAAAAAATTAATTTTTCGAGTCACATTATTAAAAACATGTCCACCATTTGATTCTATTAAATCTATTAAAACTTTACGGCTTTTAAACTTTTTTAATTTCCCAGTGATTACAAAATTAATCCCAGCCAAAATTTTACTTTTATTCTTTTTTTCGCTATCACTAAAATCTAAAATTTTTATCGCCTGATTTATCAAATCCAAATTTTTTTTCTCTCGAAAATAATTATAAACCGACTCAGCAATTATATTTCCAAATCCATAAATATTATTTAAATCATCTTTATCAGCTATAATTATTTTTTTTATATCCCAATCAAATTTATCGCACAAAACTTTTGCGTTACTCAAACCAACATTATTTATTCCCAACGCATAAATAAAATTATACAAACAAACATGTTTCGATTTTTCTATTTCGTTTATCAAATTAACATATAACTTATGATTTTTATTTGGATCTTTAGCATCCAATATCCCAAAAAATTTTATTTCCTGCTCAAATTTTTTTAGCTCATAAATATCTAAATACGAACTTAAAAAATTATTATCCACAAGTTTTTTTATAATCATCTCAGACAAACCATTTATATTCACCGCGTCACGACTTACAAAATGCACCAGTCCCATAATTAATTTTGCTTTACAGTTTTTATTCTTACAAAACAAAAATTCGCTCTCATTAATTTTTTTTATTTCAGTCATAAAATTACACGCTGGACATTTTTTGGGAATTTCAAAATTATTGCTTCGTGTTAAATTATCAGCTATCTGCGGAATAATCATATTTGCTTTATAAACTTTTATTTTATCTCCAATTCCCAATTCAAGATTTTTTATAAAACTTATATTATGTAACGACGCTTTATTTATATTGCTCCCATCCAAATTTATTTTTTTAAAAACAGCCACAGGATTTATTAATCCCGTGCGCGATGTTTTCCATTCGATTTTTAATAATTCCGTTTCAATAGTTTTATCCGCCCATTTAAATGCAATTGAATTTCTGGGAAATTTTTGTGTTACTCCAAGCGAGTCACCAAATTTTTTGTCATTAAAAGTTAAAACTAATCCGTCGGCAGCAAATTTAAATTTTTTTATCTCCCCAATAAAATTTTTTACATCATCAGCAATTTTATTTTTATCTGTAATTTTATATTTCACTACTTCAAATCCAATTTTTTTCAGCCAATTAAATCTTTCATCTTTAAAATTATAAAACCCACTATTATTTTCTTCGACGTCAACTAAATCAAACACAAAAAAACAAACTTTTTTATAAAAAATATCTTCTGGCTTTAAATTTCTTATTATTCCGCTCGCCAAATTTCTTGGATTTTTATATTTTTCTCCATTGTTTAAATCAAAATTTATCGCATTAAAATCCTTATAACTTATAACTGCCTCGCCACGTAAAATTAATTTTTTTTTATAACTTATTTTCTCAGGCAAATTTTTAAACACGCAAAAATTATGCGTGACATCTTCACCAATTTCTCCGTTGCCACGCGTAATTATTTTTTTTAAAAAACCGTTTTCATATTCTAAAACAATTGTCAGCCCATCAAGTTTCCATGATAATAATCCGATTTTATCTCCCAAAAAATCTTTTAGCTTATTAATATTTTTTGTTTTATCCAACGAAAGCATTTTCTTCGCATGCTTTATTTTCTTAAATTTATTATCTGTTTTAAAACCAACTTTACGACTTGGACTATCCGGCAAAACTATATTAAACTTTTTTTCCAAACTCAAAAGCCGATCATACAATTTATCATATTCATAATCCGAAATAATATTATCGTCAAAATTATAATATGCTTCGGCCGCTTTATTTAATTCTTCTATTAAATTTTTCATCTCGTCCATAATTTTTTTCTCCAAAACAAAATTTTTATTTATTTAACAACCAAACTCCAAAATTTAAATATCCTGCATAAATCAACCATAAAATATATATTAACGTCAAAAATCCCGCAACAAAACTCTCTTTAAAAAACCGACGAGCAATAATTATATTTAATAAAATCAAAAATAAAAGCCAAAAAAATGCAAACAATCTTAATTCCAATCCGAAAAAAAATATTGGCCACAAAAAATTTATTAACAAACCCATAAAATATAATTTATTTGCTTGCTTGTCATTTAAAATTAAAGAATTCGACAGCGCCAATAAAAAATATAAAATTACCCACACAATCGGAAAAATAAATCCCGGCGCAGAAAAATCTGGTCGCGCTAAATTACTATATTTCTCTCCAATATTTCCTGATAAAAGACTCGATAAAAATCCTCCGCCTTCAGCAATTAATAAATTAAAAATAAAATTATCCCATCTAAAATTTTTATTTTTATCCAAGTTATTCACTCCAAAAAAATCAGATTTATTTTTATTATATTTACGTGATCAAAAAAAAATTCATGACGAAAAAAAAAATACCGTTATTGAGTAGCGATATTTTTTTATTGTGTACGCGAAAAACTAGGCAACGTTCACATAAAAAGCAAGTCAAAAATAAAAGCAAGGGAGATGGTAGAAATAAAAACAGAATCAAGCTTATCATAGCGAGTAAAAACTTTTCTAAAACGTTTCAATCTCAGGAAAGATCGTTCGATATTGTTGTGATGTTTATAAAGGTGTCTAATATAACTCCAAGGTAACTTACGATTTTTTTTAAGTGGAATAACTGTGTTAAACCCGTG
This sequence comes from uncultured Clostridia bacterium, assembly GCA_946415665.1. GTDB lineage: Bacteria > Bacillota > Clostridia > Lachnospirales > CAMVHY01 > CAMVHY01. The sequence continues at coordinate 6,745 of CAMKTI010000033.1, read as the reverse complement.
ATTCTTAGCTAAAACTAAAGTTTTATTAGCTTCGTAAGCTCTGTCTATCAAGAGATAATTATTATTTTTGGAATATATAGATTCAATCAACTTTTTCCCTTCAGGGATGTCGTAAGAGTTGCCAGAAGACATTTGTTACTAATTCTTTTTATTCTTGTTCGCATCTGGACTTACATTTATGCTCGTGCTATCAATAAAGAATATATAATCCCCTTCGTTAAGCAGTTTTTGCTTTTTCGTAGCTTCTAAAATTAAGGTTTTAAAGAAAAAAAGCAATAGCTTTGGCAATTTTAGAGTTCTTTGCCCATCTACTAACTTTCACATAAATTGTGTGCCAGTTTCCATATTTTTTTGGGAATGCCATCCATTTGCAAGCATTCTCTATTATGTAAAGCATTGCACACATGAATTTGTAGTTCGGCATCTTCGCCGGCTGTCTCGCTATCGGTATTAATCTATCTAGCCTGTTATATTGTATTTTTGTGAATTTCACATCTCCATCTTATAACTTTTTTCTTTTTGCTCAATCTATCTGTATTTTATGTGAACGCTACTTAACTTATGATATTAAAAAATAACCCATCAGAATGATTTTTTAGACCACTTTTTATGTTTAAAAGTTGTTTGGTAATATAAATAAAAATAAATTATCAAACCAAGATATTTCAAAAAAAATAAACCAAACACTTGACAAGTTATATTTTTGTGTTTTATAATTAAATGTGCAAACTATAAAAAATTATGGGGATGAATTTAAAATGGAGAATTTTTTTGGTGGGAACGGGAATAATGATCCATATAAATTGCAATATAGGATTGATAATAAATTAAAGCAAATGGATGTTCTGTTGAACGGGCGGACAAACGGTAAGGAATTGATTAATTTAGCATATGATATTGCGTTAACCTTGCACGCGCTGAAAATAAATCAACGAATGATAAAATTAGATGATAAGATAATAAGTGATATGGTTAATAAATTACCTAATATCGACACTGAATCATGGCAAGCAAGAGCTGAAAAAGAACAATTGAGTAATTTTTTTCACAATTTGAAACACATCAATAGTATTACCACCTTTAATTATACGGCTATGCTCAGAATGAAGTGTAAAGCAAGCATCAAAAATAATGAGGAAACGATGGAGTTTAGGTCAAAGGATATTGGGCTTGAAAATATCGGGGCTACTTGCTATATGAACGCAACCCTTCAGGCATTGGGTCAAATACCCGAGTTACAGGACTTTTTTTTACATTCAAAGCCAAGGTAAGAATATGATAATAGGTTTCCTAATCTTGTAAAGTATTGGGAAACGAATTCAAAGGACACTTATAACAGTTTTGTGAGTAAAATTAAAGATAAGTTTAATCCAGATAATCAAGAGCACATTAAAGCATTGCGTCAATTTTGTATTAGTAAACGTCTAGCGTGCATGACACCATATAGGAATAAATGGAATCAGCTTGATAAAGGTGCTATAGAAGAATTGAAACTTATTCTCAAATGTTTTCCCGATGATAACTTTCTTAAAACATTAAAAAAGCTAGATATGTTTGGAGAGAATAAAAATCATGCGGTCGTTATAAATCTTCCGGCTGAGGCAATAGATATTGGTTATGAATTTTTTTTGCTGTTAAAAAACATTGATGAACTTGAAAAAAATGACACAGATAAGACTTATTATACGCCGCAAAGATTTAAAGACTTTTTAAGTATTATAAATCCATTATTTAAAGGAATTCAAGTCAATGATAGCAAGGATTTGATAATTTGTTTATATGAAACATGGCATAACATTTACAATGTTAGCAACACAACGGAACATGAAAAAGCTGTAGCAAATAAAATACCGAAATATGGCGATCCAGAGTTTATGTCGTTCTGCAAATATTATTTTGCTAACAACGGTTCTATTATCAGTGATATATTTTACAATGTACAGCGTAATCGTCTGCATTGTCTAAATTGTAATTTTGATAAGGTGTCTTATAATATAATGAACATTGCTGTATTCCCTCTAATGCGAGTTTATGCGCAAAAATTCAAATTAGACCAAAAGATAAATGATGCTCAACGCAACCTCACTTTGAGTGGAAATATAATTTTTTCAAATTATCCACAAAATCCTCAGTATGTGCAGATGCATCAGCTTCAACGAAATTTGCATGTTTTGCAATCTCAAATGAAGTCGCAAATTTTGTTAAACTATGGAACTGGTGTGCCACTCAAAACGGGTGTGTCACTCAAAGAATTAGAAAAGAAAATTGAGGCGGCACAAAAAACAATAGACGAAACTTATGCCAATATGCCTGGTACATTCATGCCACAACATGTAGTTTATACTGCACAGAAAGAAATATCGATGATTTTAACCAATAAGTCAAAAACTGTTATGGTGGAAGACTTGTTTTCGTGGTATTCCGTGCCTGAGTTGCTAACGGGAGGAAACCAAATATACTGTAATAATTGCAAGCATTTTAGCAACGCTACACAGACCAACTATATTCACTCACTGCCAAAACAAATGACTATGATATTCAACAGAGGTAAGGGAGTAGAACTTGATATAGATGTGAGGCATGCAGATTATATAGACCCGTGGGATGTTTTGGAATTCAATCCCGGTAATAATCAATGCTTTCATTGGATAAATGTACGTGCGAATCTTTTGCATCTGGGTGAGAGTAGTATGGCTGGTCATTTTATAAGCGCAATTAGATCAGGAAAAGATAACAAGCCTAGAACATATAACGATGACAGAGTAAATGATCGAAACGAGATGGAAGCTAACTTAAATCCTAAGGATCTTAATTTAAAGGAAATGCCTTACGTGTGGTTTACTGACACAATGACATTGCATTTAGAAATTGATACTATTTTAGAAAAAGTTAAAGATGATCAGTTTCGAGATGCTATATGCGCCAAATTTTTGTCATTGGGCGTGCTCGATGCGCAAGAAAAAAATCCAATTAATAAAAAACGCCAAATGATATTTGCATATTTATTGATGTATGCGTTTGAGAAATGTATGGCTAATAAAAATTTGGTTCAAAATCAATTTGGTCAAGTTAATCCAGCCAAAGCTCAAAATTTTGACAAATATTTATCCGATTTTATTTGTGATGCATTTAATATGATTGCGACTTGGGATGATTTTAATTTTGATGAAAATAATTGTCTGGCTACTACAAATCAGATAAAAAACTGGAGACAAAACATATTAAATTGTGCACAAAATGCTACTTATGTTCCAAGTTCCGGAAGTCCAGTACAATTCGATATTCATTATGAGCAATTCAATAACAATACAATCATCAACGACAACAACAAGAACATCATCATTCAAGGCAACATTAACAATCAAAATGATATCATAAACAACAACATTATTACCAATCAAAACGGTAGCAACAAGAGCCTCTATTCTCAAAACAGTAAGTACGATCCTTATGCTTCTGAAAGTCCAAAATATAATTCACCCAGTAAAAAAAGCAAATTAGCTTGGCTAAAATTTGCTCTTGCGGTAATTTTTGCGATCGCAACAATAGTTCTTATTGTTTTAGAACTTTATTTGATAGCTTTAATATCTTTTGTTTTTATGTTTTTGCCATTTGTTATACCAAAACTTTGTGAATCTTGTCTCAGATGTGTCTATTCTATAGACCCATCATATAAGAATGAACGCGATTATAATGACAATTATTCAGATAACAATAAAAAATATCAACAAGAATTACCAATATCCATACAACCACAACCCGAATATTATTGAAAATAATCCAATGTAACTAAAATACTTTATTTACACACACTGACTCCAAAAAAAATATATTTCCTGTCGCATTTGTAAAGTTTGTATGCTATAAATCAAAATTTGAAATAGCAAATATAAATACAAATGGGAGAGGAGTTTTTTGAGTGACTTTTTTGACAATAAAACAAAAACACAAGTTAAAACACTTTTGCCTTTTTTGTTTTTGTTGAATTTGATTTTTATTTTCTTATGTAATCTGCCAAATTTGCAATTTAGACTTTCAGTCGATGGATATAATAAATTGCTTTATAATAATAATCAGGCTTTTTATTTAAAAGACGCTCGTGTTTTATCAGCTGCATTACAAATGCTTATTAAGTGGTTGCCGGCTGTTAAATTTCAGAGCGTTTATTTTTTTGTTTTTATTTCATTTATTTGTCTATGCATAAATATTTTTATGTCGATATTTTTAGATTTTGTTGAAATTGATTCGGTTAAAAAATTATTGTTTGTGGATCTAGCTTTTGTTTTCGGATTTATAAATATTTTAACACAGGAATATTTTTTGTTCCCAGAGGATTATTTGGCTTATGGCGTAGGATTATTTTTAATTTGTATGTCTGTTAAAAGTTTTTTTTTGGATACGGATTTTAAAAAAAGATTTGGGCTGATGATTATATATTTATTTTTAGGTTTGCAATGTTATCAAATTTTTATACAGGCATGGTTAATTTTTTTAGCCTGCTTTTTGTTGTTGAAACACAAAAATCGTTTGTCAAAAGATTTTTTTAAAGACGTTTTATGTATCGCAATAGTATTTATTTTTACGTTAACAATTTTAATTTGTGTAATACAATTGATGATAAAAATAGAGTTAGTAGACAAAGCGCGAAATATTATTATTTTGCCGAAAAAAAATTTATTTAATATCGTGTCGATTTTAAACTGCATAAAAATGTTTTTTAAAAGACCGATTAAAACAATTGTCGGCATCATGTTTTATACTTTAATGCCTATTTTTTTATGCGAAATTATTTTTTTAGGAACTAAATTATTGCGCAAAGAAATCAAGCCAATAGAATTTTTTTTGCCATTTATTTTATTCATTTTTGCTGTCTTAGCAACGTTTGGCATACAAATTTTTATGTTTTTTGTTTGGCTGCCACCAAGAGTTTTAACTGGTTTAGGTTTTTTATTATGTGTTTTATTAATTTACTGGGCAAATTTTTTAAGCGAAAAGCAATTAAATTATTTAATTTGTTTTGTTGGAATATTATTTTTTATAAACGTTTATTTTGCGCAATCGATTGCAATAGATCAATATGCTACGAATAGAATTGACCAAGAACAAGTTTTGAATATTTGTTATCGGATTAGAGATTATGAAGAAAAAAATAAAGTTAAACTTAAAAAAATTTCGTTTTGTCAAGATTTAGATCCTTTGCTTGGATATTATGGAAATACAAAATATATTGCTTGGGATTTAAATATAAGGGAATTTATGGTGAACTGGGGGCAAATAGAAATAATTAATTATTATGCGAAAAGAAATTTTGAAAAAATTGATATGCCGGAAGAGATTTATAAAAAATATTTTGCTAAAAAACAGTGGGATTATTATAAACCGGAAGAGCAATTAGTTTTTATTGGCGATACTTTATATATTTGCGTTTATTAATTTTTTTTGGAGAAAAAATATGGATAAATTAAATATTGTTGTGCCGTGTTATAACGAATCGGATATGTTGGAAAAGTTTTATTCTGAGATTAAAAAAGTGATAAACGAGTTAAAAAATGTTGAATGCAAAATAATATTTATTGATGACGGATCAAAAGATAATACACTGGAAATCATAAAAAAATTATCGAGCGAAGATGAAAATGTGAAATATATTTCGTTTTCAAGAAATTTTGGAAAAGAAGCAGCTATTTATGCCGGACTAGAAGCTTGTAAAAAAATTGGTGGGCTCGGAGTTTTATTAGATGCAGATTTACAAGATCCACCAAATTTGATTTTAAAAATGTTTGATGAGATTAAAAACAATGATTTTGATATGGTTGTGGCTCGTAGAATTTCTAGGACAGGGGAATCAAAATTAAGATCTTTTTTGTCGGATAAATTTTATGATGTGATGAACAGTTTTTCGAGCGTAAAAATTAAAAATGGAACAAGAGATTTTAGAATGATGAAAGATTATGTAATAAAAGCGATTTTAGATTTAAAAGAAAAAAATAGATTTTCGAAAGGATTATTTTTGTGGGTTGGATTTAGAACAAAATATTTGGATTATGAAAATATAAAAAGGCAGAGCGGTACAACAAAATGGTCGCTTAGCAAATTATTTTTATATGCTCTTGAAGGTTTAATTGCGTTTTCAGTTGTTCCTTTAACGATTATTTTTTTTTCGTCCGTAATAATATTTTCAATTTCGTTATTTATTTTTATTTCGTTTTTGATTCGCATAATATTTTTGCATGCTAGATTTAATGAATTTGATTTTTTATTGCATGCGTTTTTATTTATAAATAGTTTATTATTTTTATCTATCGGAACTTTATCTTGTTACATCTCAAAAATTTACAGCGAAATAAAAAATCGAGATATATATATTATTCGTGAAAAAGATATTTGAGTATAAGTAGCTATATTTATTACTATTAGGCAGCGTTCACATAAAAAGCAAATCAAAAATAAAAGCCAAGGGAAATGGTAGAAATAAAAATAGAATTAAGCTTATCGTAGCGAGTAAAAACTTTTCTAAAACGTTTTAATCTCAGGAAATATCGTTCGATGATATTGCGATGTTTATAAAGGTGTCGATCATAACTCCAAGGTAACTTACGATTTTTTTTTAGGTGGAACAACTGTCTTAAACCCATGATTTTTAGCTAAAGCTAAAGTTTTATCATCTTCGTAAGCTCTGTCCATCAAGAGATAATTATTATTTTTGGAATATATGGATCCAATCAATTTTCTTCCTTCGGGAGCA
>CAMKTI010000032.1 GCA_946415665.1 uncultured Clostridia bacterium | reverse complement strand
ATACTTTCCTTGCTTTTAAACATTGGAATTTTATTGTCATTCGTTATGCTAAGACCCTTGATGGTTTCGTTGCTTCTATTTATGTCTGTTGTATCTTTATGTATTTTTGTTTCTTTTAAATTTTTTTCATGTAGACAGTATCTAGAGTGACATTATTTTGTAAATCATGGTATACTCGGTAGAAATACGTTTTTTTTCGTGAGGTGACTTATATGAGAAATATTATAGTAAACGACATTGACTTATGCCGATTGTTCACTAAAAAAATGAAATGATCATAACGACGTCAGGTATTCATAGGGTTCAGCATATGTTTCATAATACGAGTCTAATGCTTTCTCAAGCTCTTTTGCATCTGCAAAGAATTGATTATGCTTGTCTTCACGTCTTGTGACACGCCGCACTTGTTCTGTCAGATTTAGATTCGGAGAATATGATAGATTCCATCGTGGTCTTGTAATGAAACCAGCTTGGCTTGTGGGCAAAAAGTTTTCCAGTGGACGGTGTTACAAATCCACTATAAAAAATCTTATTTCCTCTTGGGTATGATTTCACATTAGTCTTGGGGCCTTTTGGAGCCTACATTGAAGTCACACTTGTTTCTGCCATAAATTGAAAATGCGCTGGCACTGGCGGACACTTAGTTCAACATCATATGTCTCTTTTATGTAATCAGAAAGTGTTATGCCATCCCAAACATAGTAACCAGGCTCAGTTGACGGTTTAAAAAGAGTCTCTTTGATTTTTGCCATTTGCTCATCGTTGAGTTTTGGTTTTTGCCAGGTTGTTTTTTGGCGCAAGAGCCTCAAAACTTCCCTCATCAACCTTTCTGACCCATTCGGAAAGTGTACCGTTGTAGAATTCCAGACAGGTTGATTAACTCTGCTGCTGTGACAGTACGTTGTAACATAAAGTCAACCTAACCATAGCCACACGAAAAACATATTTTGTATTGCCAGATTGATTTACTATACTCTTGCCTTCGCGTAGCAGTCCTTTTGGATTATGTATAAAGCTCCTTGTATTCATACTCGTAGCTCTCCTCTGGTCTATGTATATAACACCACATTTAGAACTTTTGTAATAGGCAATTATTAATGTTGTTTAGTTTACTATAGTCTTCGTACTGTCGCTTCAATTATTCGAACTTTAAATATTAATTATCACCAATAAAAATAATCAGGAACAAGACATCGAGTGTTCGAAAGGATGCGTGACAACGAAGCTATGCTTATGTTGTACATCTTCATGTTCAGTCGCTTTTTGTTTGTCTCCTAACAGCTCTCGCAACACTCTCAAAGGAAGAAAACCGATTAAATCTATGTATTTCAAAGATAATAATTACCCCCTGATGGATAGAGCTTACGAAGATGATAAAACTTTAGCTTTAGCCAAGGATCACGGGTTTAAGACCGTTGTTCCACCTAAAAAAAATTGTAAGTTACCTTGGAGCTACGATAAACAACTTTATAAACATCGCAATAATATCGAGCGATATTTCCTGAGATTGAAACGTTTTAGAAAAGTTTTTACTCGCTACGATAAGCTTGATTCTATTCTTATTTCTACCGTTTCTCTCGTTTTCATTTTCGACTTGCTTTTTATGTAAACACTCCCTAATTCATAACTTAATATTTTTTTAAGCATTTTATTACAAAAAAATGTTTTACTTTTTGCGTGCCAAGCTGGTAAAATAACAACGCAATACCAAGCTCACGGTTTTCATTTTATTATAAAATTTTTCCTTTTAAAACAAACCAATCGCTGCCAAATATTTTTTTTATTAATAAGTAACACAAAAAGTATTAAACGGTGCTAAAGAACATTAACATTATATTTACCAGATAAAAAAATGACGTCATTCAACACAGACGTCATTCAATGTCCCAAAATTAATTTTAATAAATAAAGTTTTACTTTGTTAAGCATTATCAAAAATTTTTTTGATGTTTGATAACGTAATAAATTTAACTATTACCATACATATTTTTTAATTGCGTTTTAATTTCATCTTTATAAACGTCATCTATTTTTAAAACCTGCATAGATTTTTCGAGAGACCAATTAGTTTCTTTCATTAAATTAATTACAGCTTTAATCTCTCCTTGAGCAACTCCTTCCAAAAAGCCTGTTTTTTCATAAAGATATTTTTCGCGCTCGTTCTTTAACCAGAATTCATATTCTGATTTAAAATCGTCATCAGCGCTTAATTTTTTTAAGCCAAAAATTGCTCGATTAATAGGCTTAGATTTGCCGGCTATTTTATTTAAATCATCTTCAGTTTTGGCGTTAAAAAAGTCTGCCCAATCGTACAGCGGATTTTCAGCGTGATTTTTTTTTACTTTAGGCAATTCAAGAATGTTTACTTCCATTATATCGGTAAAGTCTTTCCCTTCCTCATCGCGTAAACGCAGTTTTGTAAAACATCGTTCCGGTTTGTCAGTAAAAAAATCGTGATCCAAAATAAAAATAACAATACAACGACACAATTTATCATATTGTTCATTATTATCGAGCTGGTCGCTGACAAGCCGAGATGTGTAATATGCAACTCGTTTTTCAAAATCGCTCAATTTTGCCCGTTGTATCTCTACGTCAATTTTATGCCCGCTTTTTGTCGTGATAACTAAATCCAATATCGAATATTTGCCGTCTCTTCGCCTTTTGTTCAAAAACGTATTACTGAATTCGATCTTTGAATACTCTTCATGCGGAATATCTAAAATCGCTTTTAAAAAGCCTGTAACGACTTCCTCATTACTAAATATATTTTTAAACACAAAATCAGATTTTGGCGAAAATATTCTTCCGCCACTTGTTAATATCGCTAAATCGTCTAATTCATGTTGCTCCAATTTTAACATCTCCAAACTTAATATTTTTTTAAGCATTTTAGCACAAAAAAAATGTTTTACTCTTTGCATGTTAAGCTGGTAAAACAACAACAACATAATACCGAGCTCACGGTTTTTATTTTATTATAAAATTTTTCCTTTTAAAACAAAAAAACTAGCTAAAATAATCAGCCCGTTTTTTTTACTTATATAAACTTTTTATTTTAAATCTCAAGCCCGAATATCTTTCGAGCTCCTTTTATTTTTTATCATCACATAATTTATTTTTGAGTTGTCTATTAAAATTATTTTCTCTGGAAATTTTTTTTATGTTAAAATTAACGTGTCTAAATTTTAATGATTTAGTTTTTAAAAATACAAATTTATATTTGAGAAATTAATTTTTGATTTGACAAAAAATATAAATTTATATATTATTAATTTTATGAGGTGATTTTGAATGCAAGACATAGAAAAAACGTCACTGGATAAAATTAAATCCAAATATATTCGCGATGAGATAAATTCGTATCTTCCAGGTTCGCAATATTTGAAAGTATTTGGTCACAGCAAAAAATATTTAAAAAAGTTTTCAGAGTCAGACTATTTCTTTCAGGATAAATATTATACAGAGTTTTTAAACGATATCTTGATAGATCCAGATAGGGATTCAATTTTTCATATGTATTATTATATCTTTGAGAAGGATATTGAGGCACTAGAAAAGAAGTTAACAGAACAGAAGTTAACAGATGAAGAAAAACAAAAATTTCATTTTGACAGTAAAGAAGGCAAAATTTCCGGGGGATTTAAACCATGCTTGTTTGTATTGGCCTTACCAAACATTTTGCGTGATATTTTTTCGATTACACTTAGTGATTTTCGCAAACTAACGAAAGAAGATTTAGATAAAAAACCGGAGGATTTGCAAGAGCTGTGTTTTTCTAATGGAGCCAATCAGATTAAGTTAAGTATAATTTACGCTCACAATGTACTTAAAAATTCTCGCAAAATACGACTTGATTACCTTAAGAACATTGTCTTAGGAACTGAAAAAGTTGGAATAGAAAAATTGTCGACGGATAATCTACCTGTGGATGATACGGAAAAAAAATTTCGCTTTATAAATTATCAAGAATTCATTTATAGAGCCATAAGCTATTTAGATTGGAATTTTAGGGGATTGTCAGATCTTTGGGACGAATTCGAATGTCATAAATATTTTACATTAGAAGATGCAACTCCTTCATCAATAAGCAACCAGTACTATCGCCAATACTATACAACTTTAAAAGAACAACCGGAATATTTTTACACTTTTAACACGCTTGAAGAATTTGATGCCGCATGGAATAATGCACGGCGTATCAATGAAGAAAAATCAGATGAATTTAAAAATAAATATTATAAGTATCTTTTTATACTTGCTGACGGCAATCAAGATAAATTTGCCGAGTTTCTCGAAAACGAAGCCGAAGCAAAAGGTGACACTAATATGTTGTATCGTTGTAGTTGTCATTCTGCCATACTTCGTGTCATGCCTTTAGTTCTAGCCCTAATCTTCATTATTATTTTGATTGTACTCCCTTTCATTTTGTTTGAAACAATTTTAGATATTGTTATTTTTTTTGTAATGGCTGTTCCTGCAGTAATTGCATCATTCGTTCTCGCCAAAGCATATTATACCTGCTATTTTGCTAATCGTACTCCTTTTGAATATAAATATAATCGTTATTTACAAAATAAATACCCAATACTCAAACCCGAAAATAGAGACGAACACTTATTTGATGAAAGCAGGGAATTTCAAAAATACAAGAAACGAATTATAAACGAGAAAAAACGATTTGAGTTCATTGCAACGAAATATCAAACAAATAATGAAAGTGATGTAAAAAAAATTCAAAACTCTCCACCACTAAATAATACCATACAAACACAAAACAAAGACGAGCTAGAATAATCAGCTCGTTTTTTTTATTCACATAAACTTTTTATTTTAAACTTCAAGCCCGAATATCTTTCGAGCTCGTTTTTATTTTCTATCATTGCGTAAATTATTTTTGAGTTGCCGATTAAAATTATAGTTGCTATACAAATTTTTTATTTTGAATCAAATGAACGATCTTTTTTATTTGTATTTTGTTTTGCTTGATAAAAATATTGATGTCGAAGATGAAATTTAATTTTTTGCTTGACAAAAACAATTTACAAGTATAAAATATGAATATATCATATTACGGAGGTGGTATATTATGTTAGGTGCAAAAAGTAAGACAAACAAAGAAGTATCATCAACTCATGTTTTTGATAAATCCGCCCAGTATTTTCTTCCTGAATATATTTTTAAGACAGCTATGGAAAAACTGGGATTAGACAGAAACCACGTTAGCAAGGAATTTCAAAATCGGCTTACAGCTAGTATATATAGCAAATTGAAAGATACTATGGAATCAAAGAAATTGGAAGATATTATAAACATAGCTCCCATTTCTAATGAGGCAGCTTCTCGTATAAGTGCTATTGCAGAGGAAAACTATTATAATAAAAAACGGTCAAAAAAAGTAGATACAGTTAAAGTTATAAGTGAGATTGTACGTGACAAATTTCCTGACACGATGTGTACTGCTGTTAGTTCTATTATTAGTCGTACTGTAAATGAAAACAAATCTGTTTATAAAGAAATGTATATTAATGACTTACTCAACCAGTTCGATAAATTTGATGAAAATGAAAACCTTGATAAATTTTTTAAGATATATCGTCTGATAGAAAAAGAATGTTGGAATTCTGATTATTCGTTTGAGAAATCGTATAAACTGCTTAAAAAAGTGTATGATCTTGATAGTAGGTATTATGGAAAATTAATAGAACTTTGTAATGGTGATAAAAAAAAGTTTACTGATTTTTGCGAAAAAACAGAAGGAAAGATACTATCTAGCTTTGATAAGATTATTATTGTCATTATAGAGATTATTTTTAATATTCACCTTTTGGGAACAAAAGAATATGAGCCTTATTTGAAAGATGAATATTGGAAGAAAAATGTTCCTTCTCGAAAGAACAAAGAAACATTTACTAAGGTTACAAACAAAATGACACAAAATCACATAAAATCGGAAGTACAAAAAAGAACAACGTCATTAACACGAATGAATGGTAATCGACGTCCACTGTCTGGCATATTAAACGGTAGTATAATAGAGATGGATGAATTAAATCAAAATGGAAAAAAGCTTAAATCCAAAGACGAGCAAAAATGATCAGCTCGTCTTTTTATTTACATAAACTTTTTATTTTAAACCTCAAGCCCAAATATCTTTCGAGTTTCTTATTTTTTATCATCGTATAAATTATTTTTAAATTGTCAATTAAAATTATTTTTACGTTACAGTATAAATTGTTGGTTTCATGCTTAAAAATTTATTAAACAACAAAATAACTGCTTGGAAATTTATATTTTTGATTTGATAAAAATTATAAATCTATGTTAAAATATAATTAAATCTTATATTTGGTGGTGATTTTTGATGCGAAAAGACATTTCAATCTCGAATTCAACCGAACCGCTTAAAAATATAAAAGATAAATATTATAATAATTTTCTCTATACATTTTTGATTTATCACAAATTCGATGTTATGAAGAATTTGTGTGTAGATATTGCTCAAAAAGATATTGGAAGAATTAAAAAAGACAATGGCAATATTAAATATGCAGATTTGTTGACATATGACATTCCCAAAGTTTTGAGCGATATTTTATTAATCACAAAAAATGATTTTGACACATTAGATCGAGCAGATTTTGATAAAGTTAAAAATTTTGATGCAGATCAGGCTCTATCAACGCTGTGTGAAATGGTATTGAAAAAAAAATTAAAAAAATCAAACAGTCTCCGTAATAAACGAGTTAAATATTTGAAGAAAATTATAAGAGGAAATAAAACAGCTAGTGTTCAAGTACCTTCATTTGACGATTTATCTCTTGGTAATACTGAAAAAGATATTCGAACTCTTGTGTATCTGAACATGGCACAAAAAATAATGGATGAAGAGTATCGGAATTTGAATTTATCGTATAACGCTTGTGAATTATGTAGGAACTATAAAAAAAAATATATCGATCAATTAAGAAAATATCCAAGATACTTTGATTTTTTGTTTGATAGTTTAAGTGACCCTAATGATATTTCTCAGATGTGTAACAATGTGTTAGATAATTATCGCGTTACAGATTCTTGGTTTGGTTGGTCTGAAAAAAGACAATTTCAATTTGCTAATAGTTGCCACAAAGCTCTAATGAAAACTTTTTCTAACGACAAGGAACGATTTATCCAATTTTGTGAAAGTAATCAAAAATACACACTATCTCCTAACACAAAAAAATTGTCTTTATGCAGTTGGTCTTTCGCAATATTTATGCACGTGTTGGCTTTCTTTGAGCTTTTTGTCGGGGTAATATTTGATCCAGCTTGTTTGATTCTTTTTTTTATAGCTGGTACGAATCATACTGTATGGCTTCTATTTTTAATGTTTTTTGGTGTGGGTGGTACATTGGCGTGGATTTGGTTCCCATGGCTATTTATTTGGCTTAGTACACGCCATCTGAGCTATGTAGAGGAATTAACTCCTCTCAAAGGCTCATATAACAATTACCTGAACAGAAAATATCCGATTCTCGCAGAGGGAAATAACTATCAAGAGACCAAAAACAATCAAAACCGATTTTTGCTCTACAAACAAAACGTCATAAATCAAAAAAATGAACTTGATAAAGCGAAAAAAATATTAGACAAAAACGATCAATCAAATGGCAATAATTTCTCACCAACAACGGTTATAAATTCAATGAAAAACAAGCAAAAATAATCAGCTCGTTTTTTTACTTACATAAACTTTTTATTTTAAACTTCAAGCCCGAATATCTTTCGAGCTCTTTTTTATTTTTTATCATTGCGTAAATTATTTTTGGATTGCCGATTAAAATTGCCAAATCTTTTGCTCTTGTAACCGCTGTATATAATAAATTTTTATTCATTAACATTGGCGGACCGCTTAAAACAGGAATTATTACTGATTTGTATTCGCTTCCTTGTGATTTATGAATCGTAATCGCATATGCCAAATCTATTTCATCCAGTTGCAAAAAACTATATTCAACAATTTTATCATCATCAAATTTTATTATTATTTTTTTTTGCTCATGATCAATTTTTTTTATAAATCCCGTATCGCCATTAAAAATTCCAAATCCATTCGCTATACAAATATTTTTTTTGTCAAAAATACGCCACTCGAGCGAATAATTATTTTTTATCTGCATAATTTTATCGCCCTCGCGAAAAATATTATTATTAAAAACCGTTTCGTTTTTTAAATAATCCGCCGCGTTTAATTTCTCTTGCAAAATCTTATTTAAATTAATAGTTCCTAAATCGCCTCGTTTCATCGGACATAAAACTTGCGTCTCTAAAATATTTTTCAAACCTAATTTTTTTGGTATCCGCTCAAAAATCATTTTTATAATTATATTTATAATCTCACCGCTATTAATATTATTTATCAAAAAAAAATCATGCTTACAGTTACTTTTATTTAATTCAAGCCTTTCGCTTTTATTTATTTTATGCGCATTAATTACAATCAAACTTTCCTCTGCCTGACGAAAAATTTTTTCGAGATAAACAACCTTAATTTTTTTACTCTCTATCAAATCTTTTAAAATATTTCCCGGACCAACAGATGATAATTGATCAACATCACCAACAAAAATTAATTTCGTTCCAATTTTTATTGCCTTAAGCAAATTAAAAATCAAATAAATATCTATCATCGACGATTCATCAATAATTAAATAATCTGTTTCAAGCAAATGATTTTCATCAAAATCAAATTTAATTTTTTTCTCCCCATCATCAAAAAAATTTATTCCGAGTAATCTATGCACAGTTTTTGCTTGATAACCAGTCGCTTCCGTCATTTTTTTTGCTGCTCTTCCCGTTGGCGCGCATAATTCCACACAAAATCCTTTTGATTTTAAAATCCCGAGTATAACTTTTAACGTCGTTGTTTTTCCTGTTCCAGGTCCTCCGGTTATAATACTTATTCCATTTTTTATCGCTTCTTTTACTGCAATCATTTGCCTTTCCGTCAAACAAATATTTTTTTTTAAACTAAATTTTTTTATCTCACCATCCAAATTTTTTATTTCCAAATCATCTATTATTTCATTCAAGCTCAAAATTTTTTTCGCAATAAATTCTTCCATCAGATAAAAAAAATTTAAATACACAACTTTTTTTCCATCTAAAATTTTTTCTGTCAACAACTTTTCTTTCAGCATCTCATCCAATTTTTTTTCTATTAAATCCAAATCAATCTCAAGCAAATTTTTTACATTATCCAATAAAATTTCTTTTGGCAAACAAACATGTCCATTATTTTCGCTTACCTGTCTCAAACAAAATTTTATTCCTGATTTTATTCTAAAATCCGAATTTTTTTCTATCCCTGATTTTTCAGCGATCAAATCTGCTTTTTTAAATCCTATTCCAACAATTTCATCGATTAATCTATACGGATTTATTTTCAACAACTCAATCAAATTATCCCCATATTTTTTTTTAATTTTATTTATATATCCATGTGAAATATCAAGACTCTGCAAATAAATCATATTATTTCTATCGCGTTCTAAATCCACAAAACTTTTATTTATATTCAACGCTAATTTTTTATTTATCCCTTTTATTTTCAGCAATTTCTCACAATCATTTTCTATTACATCAAACGTTTTTTCTTTAAACATAAAAACTATTTTTTCAGCAATTTTTGGTCCAACACCTTTAATTATTCCTGACGCTAAATATTTTTGCATTTCTTCTTCACTTACTGGCATTTTTTTTTTCGTTCCTAAAACTTTAAATTGCTCACCATATAATTTATGCATAAAAAAAAATCCACTTAATCCCAAAATTTCGTCTTGATAAATATCAGCAAAATATCCGTTACAAACAAACTCACTAGAATTTTTTTCATCCATAGTCTTTATTTTAAAAACCGTATAGCCGTTTTCTTTATTTCTAAAAATTATATTTTTGACTTGACCAGTAATTTCAATCATATTTTTATTTTCGTCTTTCACAATCAAAAAACCTCTTTAAAATTAATCTATCCAAAAAAACTATAACAAATTCGCCTAAGTCACATAATAAAAAAAATAATTTCTTCACACATAAATTTTTTTCGGTACAAAAAAATTATCCGCCAGATTAAAAATTTTTTTTTGAAAGTTATCAACAGACTTATCCACAATCTTTGATAAAATCAAATTAACATTTATAAACAACTTTTTATTTTTCTTAAAACCCGCTTTGCCAAACAAATTTTTTTGTTTCTCATCACATTTTCTTTTTTATATAAAAATATTTTTTTGGTCATATAAATTTTCCTTTACGCACAATCAAATTTTTTTTATAAAAATATTTTTTCACAATCAAAAAATAAAGGAGTCAAATAATTTATGTACACGCGTGAAAAAGCACAACTGATTTGGAGAGAAGCATTAGAAGTCTTGCGCGATGAATTTTCCAAAATCGTTTTTGATACATGGATAAAAACGCTTTCCCCAATCGATATCCAAGATAATTATTTAATTTTGCAAACCGAAAATAAATACTTAAAACAAACTTTGGAGCGGCGTTATTTAAATACGATAATCAATACAATACAATTAGTGTCAACTTTTGATATGCAAGTTAAAATAGTTTTAGACGAAAATTCTGATTTAAACGATTTTACGAGCGAATTTTTTTCACAGAGCAATTTAAATCCCAAATATGTTTTTGAAACATTTGTCAGAGGAAAAAGCAATGAACTTGCTTATGCTGCAGCTTTATCAATTGCTGAAAAGCCTGAAGATACAACTTATAATCCGTTATTTTTGTACGGTGGCGTTGGTCTTGGCAAAACTCATCTTATGCATTCAATCGGCAATTTTATTATTAATAAATATCCAAATGCACGAGTTTTATATGTTTCAACCGAAAATTTTACGAACGAGCTAATAAATTCGATTTTATACAAAAAAAATCAGGAGTTTCGTGAAAAATATCGCGACATAGATATTTTATTAATGGACGATATTCAGTTTTTATACAATAAAGAAGGCACGCAAGAAGAATTTTTTCATACATTTAATACGCTTTATTCGGCAAATAAACAAATAGTAATTTCGAGCGATAAGCCACCAAAAGAAATACAAAATCTTGAAGAAAGATTAATTTCCAGATTTGAATGCGGTTTAATTGTTGATGTAACGGTTCCGGATTTTGAAACGCGGTGCGCAATAATAGAAAAAAAAGCCGAGCTCGAATATATTAAAATGCCTCGTGAAGTTAAAGAATTTATAGCGCATCATTTTGTCTCGAACATAAGAAATTTAGAAGGCGCATTAAATAAAGTGGTAGCTTATTCCAAATTAACAAAAACTCCTATCGATCTTAATTTAGCCGAGTATGCTTTACATGATTTAATCAATTCAGAGCCAAAAAAAAATATAACTATTCAAGACATCCAACGCGTTGTCTGCGAATATTTTAAAATAAGTCATGATGATCTCATTAGTAAAAAACGAGATAAAAATATTGCTTATCCAAGACAAATTGCTATGTATCTCGCAAGAAAATTACTTAATATTTCTTTGCCAAAAATTGGTGAACAATTTGGTAAGCGCGATCATTCAACAGTAATTCATGCGTGCGATAAAATTTTTCGAGAGATTGACTTTAACGAAGAGTTGCAGAAAATATTAGATGATCTTGAAAGATTAATTTCGGGACAAAAAAATTATCCACACTAAAACGACCAATAACAAGCGAAAAATGAGAAACAAAATTGAAAATAGCTCATTTTATAAACAGTTCGTTCTTTAACTCATGTTTATTAAAAATAACGCAAAGGAGAATACTCATTTGTATATTCAGAAATTGGAATTTGCTGACGTTTTATAATTTTATTCTCTTCCTCATTTTTAGATGATACGCTTTCTACGGTTAGCTTTAAATCCACATCTCTATATTTATTATCAAATTTATCTAATCTTATAATGCGCTCAAATCCAAAAATATACTTAATAAAAAACCATAAACTTATATTCGATATGTTAAAGTTTTTGGCATTATAAATATCACGTATCTTTTCTTCGCTGTTAAAAAAATACCAATTATCAAAAGTAAGTATTTTTTTACCTGATCCGGTAATACAGAATAAATATTTGCTATCCCGAAAATTATTATAAGAACAAAGAACAGGACTGACTACAATAGACAAAATAGCCAAAAAAATCTCTTTTATCGGCTTCCCATATTTTTTTCTTCTAAATGCAATAACAACACAACACACAATATTTATGATTGATTTTATAACCAACAATAATATATCAAAAACAGATTTTAAAATAACTAACGGTACAACTCCAAATATCAAAAAGGCTATTTTAACAAAAACTTTATATACAATATGTGGACGCGAATTTTCTTCCGACAACAAATTTTTTTTCAGAGTAACACATGAAATCCAATTGTAATTATCAATCAATTTACCATTGAAACAGCTGAAATATTTTGGCTTTTGAAATCTTACAACCATTTTAGATTTTAAACTAAACATATTACAAAAATTTGCAAACTCCGTTGAATCAGCTTTTACGCTTTGTTCATAACACCGATTATCAAAATTATCTATGCCAGACATAAATTTTTTAATAAAATTTTCATACATACAACGTTTACGATCTTGAGCTTTTCTATAAGTTTCAACAATAGTCTCTTTTATTTCGTCTGAATTTTGATTATCAAATACAAATTTGTAAACCGTTTCAAAAAGATAATTGGATGTATTGCGATCGTGACAAAAACTATAGACATCACGTAAAAACACCATTTGGTACCAACAGCTTATTTTTTTATTTTCGCCCAAAATAGTATCTTTTAACTTGTCCATAAAATCAGCGTCAAAAATTTCTTTAATACGTTTCTCATCGAAATGATGACGATTATAAAAACTACACAAATATTTCTCTATGGCGCTATCATCATATTTATTATTATTACAACAATCAACGATCATCTTGATGTGCTGTAAAATATCATTTTGCAAATCACTTAAATGAACATATTGTTTCATATAATCCTTAAATTTCAATGATCCTACTGCCAAATGAACATATTCTTCCATATAATTTGTTGGAAGGTCCAAACCCCCATTACTCAAATAAAATTGATTGTGATAAGTACAAATATCGATGAGTAAATTTCGTTGTCGACCAATAAAATACTGTATATATTTCTTGTTTTCGTCATCTAATGTTTTTAAGTTACTTTTTACATATCTGTATAAATAGGCATAAAAATCCAATTCATATTTTGTGAAATTTGAATTATAACTATTTTGTTCAACAGATTGATCTATGAAATCAAACAATGTTTTCAATTCACAAACTTCGATATTTTTAAACCTATTGAACTCGTTTAACACTATAAAACTAATCTTTTTACCTTTTGGACAATGTTCTATCACAAATTTTATTGCATCATCTAAAACAAAAGATAAACCCCAAGGACATCTCCTAAAAATCCGACACAAGCCATCGTTAGAAAGATTTTTCCAATTCTTGCCGAATTCAAGCTGTGCCGCTTCCTCCAAATTGTTTAAATCAATTTTATTTTCATTTTGATTTTCCTTCATACAAATCTCCTTTATTCTTGCGTTACAAAAGTCAACAACAGAAAAATTTTATATTGGCTATGTTTCTCAAAACAAATAGTGAAAACAAAAACCAAACTACGATTTTTACTATAAAACAAAAAATATTGTTTGTCAAACATTTTTTGTTGATTTAAAAAAAATCATTTATTATGTAATACATTTTGTTTCAGAAACAAAAAAGTTACGCACAATCTTTTTTTTATACGCCAAAAAAATTATTACAACAAAGATTTTATAAGCCAAAAAAAGTTATCAACATTTTTTTAATCAAAAATAGGTTATAAAAATTATCGTCGGATAAAATCTTGGCGATATTTTTTTTATGAAAAAAAAATCAAGTTAAAAAAAATATCTTGACATTAAATTTTTTCGATGATAGAAATAAAATTTTGGGTGGCGTTTACATAAAATAAAAATAAATTCTGCCTAGAGAGTGTTGACAAAGACGATAAAAAATTAAAGAAAGTAACAAAGCAATAAATGATAAACAAGAAGTGAAGTATTTAACCAAACGCTACTTAATCCACTCCATACTATGAGTAACTACTAAATTCTCACTTGTCAAACAAAAAGTAAAATTTTTATGAGCTTGATTTTATTACTAAAAATCAAAACTCACTATTAATGATAAATCAAAATTCTTTGTTTGTCAAGTAGCAGCCAAAATTTTTTTAAAGAAAATAGTTTTAAAAAAAATAAATAATAGCAAAAAAATTAAAGAGAAGCAAGAGACGGGGAAATAGTACGAACAAAAAAAGAAGCACGGAAGGCAACAGGAGTTTTGAAAAGCGGGCAGAGATGCCGCGCCAACGATTAAATTTCAAAAATGTATTTTCGACAATATGCCGCAAATGATATAAAGCAGAATCAAAATTTTGTTTGGATTTTCGCTTGGATTTTGGCAGGATGACTGTTTTGATGCCAAGTTTTTTAGCATAATTAATAATTGAATTCGTATCATAAGCCCGATCGCCAAACAAAGCATCGAGCTTAATTTTTTTTATTAAATCCAGTGAAACTTTTGTGCGACCTATATCCTGGTTGCCTCCTTTCGCCCATGTTGCGCGCATATGCACCTTTATATGGCTTGAATCTATCATCGCCACAACATTTTTTAACTCCACGTTTTGACTTAAAACTTTAGCCAATCTTTCCCATTTTCCGTTTTTTGCTCATCTCAAAAATCTTTTATGTACCATAT
>CAMKTI010000031.1 GCA_946415665.1 uncultured Clostridia bacterium | reverse complement strand
ATTTTTTTTAAAATCAATCCAAACATAAAATCTTAATTCACAACATTTTTTTAAAATAGATTGTTTTGGTTAACTTCTTGTGTTTCTCGTTTACCAGGTTTTTCATTACACTCGTCTGTTTTCATTTCAAAATATCCCAAGCCAAGAAAACTTATCTCATTTTTGTCGTTTTTTAATATATTTTTTAGATTTTCTAATGTTTTTGGACCCGTTTTGCTTATAACAAACATAGTTAAGAAAATCAGATCAATTGTTAACGAAAAAATAAATAAAGGGGCAACCAAAGCAACAGCTGTCGACAAGCTTAAAATTCCACCTAATCCCAAACCTAAAAACGTAGCAGTTGCCACGATTCCGGAAATTCCAATGCATATGCCCCAGTAATTATCCGAAATTTCTGGCATCCACCTATTAAATCTTTCATTGCACGATAAGCAAGTACCATTTATGACTCCGACAATACTTGCGCTTAACATCGGAACTACAATAGTCAATCCCAAGATTGGACTTAAGATGTTGAATAATACAAGCCCTATCAATACAACGCTAACAACAGTTCCACCAATAGAAAAAATAAATTTTGTGAAATATTGGTGTTCTTCATCATCATCATAAGATTTATCAATAAAACTGTATATTTTATCTTTATTGTTATCATTGTGGTTATCGCTCCAACTATTTGTTGCAACAAAACGACTAGTACCAATAAAAATAAGTAATGCACAAATTCCAATTCCCAACGCTCCCCAAGACAAAATTCCGACTGAGATCAAAACAGTCAAAACTATGCCTAACAAAAACAAAATCAATTCTGATATTTCTTCAGCTCTCGTTCTAATTTTTATCCAGTCGATTTCTAATTTATGTCCTTCCATCGTATTTACTTCCCACATAAAAGATATCTTATAAATTTTTTACATATCAAATTACAATTTTATTTTAACACTAAAAAATAATATCTGTCAATAATTTTTATGTATTTTTAAAGATATAAAATAAAAAAATGAAAGAATATATGTATCTCAAATTTATTTTTTACAACCTAAATAAATTTTTCCTCATAAAAAAAAACTCTTGACGTCAAGAGCATTTTTTTTAAATCAATCCAAATGTAAAATCTTAATTCATAACATTTTTTTAAAATCGCCACGCGAAATTATTATTTCCCGACCAATTTTTTTTAAACGCAACTTCAAACATTTTATACATTCCGCCGCTTCTTCTCCCGTACAAATTTTATTATCATACAACTCATATTTTTTTCTTACACAAACAGGTGATAAATTTGGCATCAAAACATTTGCGCCAAATAAAATTCCTTTTTCGCGTCCGGTTTTATCAATTGTTCCTAAAGCTGTTGTCGCAGGAATTAATCTATCCGGCAACATTAATCTTAAAATCGCGATTAAAATCAAACTTAAATTTAAATTTCCCGATTTAAAATCACAAAATCGCGTATCTTTATGCGAAATAAACGGACCAATTCCAATCATCTCTGGCCGAAATTTTTTTATAAACAATAAATCACTCACTATATTTTTTAAACTTTGATAAGGTGAGCCGATCATAAATCCTGTTCCAACTTGATAACCAATTTTTTTTAAATCATACAAACATTTAATTCTATTTTTTAATGACATATCATCCGGATGCAATTTTTTATAATGCAAATTATTTATCGTCTCATGTCTTAATAAAAATCTATCTGCCCCTGCCTCAAAATATTTTTTATACTCATCAAAACTTTTTTCCCCAATCGAAAGCGTTATCGCACAATCACTAAAATTTTTTTTTATACGCGATATTAGTTTCACCAATTTTTTATCGTCAAAAAATAAATCTTCTCCGCTCTGCAAAACAAAAGTTCTAAAACCCAAATCATATCCTTTTTTACAACACTCAAAAATTTCATCTTCACTCAATCTATATCTAATTACATTCAAATTATCTTTTCTTATTCCGCAATAAAAACAATTATTCTTACAAAAATTACTAAACTCAATCAAACCTCTAATATAAATTTTATTTCCAAAATATTTTTTCGTAACCTCTTGCGCTTTCCGAGAAATATAATCCATAACAAAATTATCTTCAACACTATTTAATAACACCAAAAATTCTTCTGGCCTCAAATTTTTTTCTTCACACAATTTATCTATCAAGCCAAAAATAATTTCTTTACTCAAAAATTATTCCACCGCCCACAACATTTTCTCCATCATAAAAAACAATTGCTTGTCCGGGACTAATTGCTCTTTGCGCTTCTTTAAATTCAACCAAAATTTTATTTTTATCTTTATCATATAAACTTATCACAGCCTCAACTTCTTTTTGACTATATCTAATCTTCGCCGTCACATCCATTTTATTTTTTAATTCATCTATTAAAATCCAATTTAAATCTCCTGCAATCAAACTTTTTTTATATAAATCTTTTTCATCGCCCAAAACAATACTATTATCAAATTTATTTTTTTTAATTACATACATATGCTTATTAAAACTCATTCCTAATTTTTTTCTTTGACCAATCGTATAATTTATAATTCCTTTATGCTTGCCAATAATATTATTATTCTTATCAACAAAATTTCCTTCTCTAAAATCAATATCAAAATTATCTTTTAAAAACCTCGCATAACTTTTATTTCTTACAAAACAAATATCCTGACTTTCTTTTTTTTTTGCGTTTATTAAATTATTTTTTTCAGCAATATCTCTAACTTCAGATTTTAATAAATTCCCCAACGGAAAAATACTTTTAGCTAATTCATATTGCGTCATGCTATATAAAAAATAAGTCTGATCTTTAAATTTATCTTTTGCGCGCTTTAATAAATATCTATTAATTTTTTTATCATATTCAATTCTTGCATAATGCCCCGTCGCAATAAAATCATAATCTAAAATCATTGCTCGCTCTAAAAACTTCTTAAACTTCATATATTTATTACAATCTAAACACGGATTCGGTGTTCTTCCATCTATGTACTCATTAGCAAATTTTTTTATTACATAATCATAAAACTCTCTTTTAAAATTAAATACATAATGCTCAAAATCAAATCTCATCGCAACATTTTTTGCGTCAAAAACATCACTCATAGCGCAACAAGTTTTTTCTTGCTCATATTCCAAATTTTCATCCTCAAATAATTTCATCGTCGCACCAGAAATTTTATAGCCTAAATTTTTCAAAATAATAGCGGAGACCGAACTATCGACTCCGCCACTCATTGCCACCATTACTTTCTTTTGCATTTATAATTTTTCCTCCGAATTAAAATATCCTTCGCTAATCAAAATCTCTAAAATTTTCGATTCACGTTCAAGCATTATAAACTTACTTGCTTTATGTTTTTCTTTTTTATTAATTTCTAAAGCATAATCCGGTTTAACAAATTCAAGTCTAAATCTTTCTTCTTTCTCATATTTATCTAAACGCTGCTCCAAAATTTTATTCTCTGCATTACAAATATAATAATAATTTTTTTGCTCCCAAATATTTTTCCCGTGCCCTTTTTCGATTCTATAAACCCAACCAAATTCTTTTACCGATTTTTCAATTACAATTAATCCAGATTCTTCTCGAACTTCACGTTTTAGAGTCTGCAAATAATTTTCGCCGAATTCTACTCCTCCACCTGGAAATTTATAATAATTATATTTGCCACTATAAATCATTGCAATTTTATTTTTTTTTATAATCAAACCTCGAACCGATACTTTACCATATATTTTCCAACCGCATTCATAATCTCCTTTATCCAATTTAAATAATAATCTCATAATTTTTTTCCTCTAGCACCAATTTATTCTTTTCTTTATTTTTTTTTATATCACAGAATTTCTCGCAATAATAATCGGCTTTTCTTTTTTACCGATTATTTTTTTTCCATCAGAAATAATTACTTCTTTATCTATAATCGCATTTTCTACAATACAATTATTTCCTATATAACTTTTATCCATCACAACCGAATTTTTTACACTCGAATTATCTCCAGTATAAACTTTGCTAAATACAATCGAATTTATTATTTCACCATTAATAATACTTCCCGATCCAACCAAAACATTTTTTGCATTTGCATTTAAATTAAATTTTGCCGGCGGTTCATCTTTTGGCTTTGTTTCTATAAACGGCATTTTTTTTACAAATAAATTTCTTATCTCACTATTTAAAAAATCCATATTAACATCATAATAATTCTTTACGCAATTTATATTTTTCCAGTAGCCATCAAATTTATATGCCAAAATATTTAACTTTTTTCTATATCTTATAATAATATCCTCAACAAAATTATATCTATTACATGCAATACTTAACTCTAATAAATTTATTAAAAGCGTCCGTGAAATAATATAAATTCCCATAGAAACTAAATTCGACTGCGGTTCCAATGGCTTTTCTTCAAAATCAATAATTTTTCCCATTTCATCAGTTTTTATAATTCCATAATTACATAAATCTTCGTCATTAATTATTTTCGAAATCAAAGTAATATCAGCTTTATTTTTAACATGAAATTCCAAAACATCCTGATAGTCTAGTTTATGCACATGATTTCCCGAAGCAATTATAACATATGGCTCGTTACTTAATTTTAAAAATGCCAAATTTTGATAAATCGCGTCTGCCGTTCCTCTGAACCAAAAAGAATTTTTGTTCGACAAAAATGGTGAAAAAACAAAAAGTCCACCTGATTTTCTACCAAAATTCCACCATTTTTCCGACGACAAATGATTCTGTAGCGATTGCGAATTATATTGCGTAACCACTCCAACTTTATTTATACCAGAATTAGACATATTACTCAATACAAAATCTATTGCACGA
This sequence comes from uncultured Clostridia bacterium, assembly GCA_946415665.1. Classification (GTDB taxonomy): domain Bacteria; phylum Bacillota; class Clostridia; order Lachnospirales; family CAMVHY01; genus CAMVHY01. Next base: position 10,458 of record CAMKTI010000031.1, on the reverse strand, counting down.
TAACAAGACCCAACAGGCATTGCTGCCGCTGCTCTATGATCAACCAAAGATTCTAATCTATCACTGCTACCGCCAGCTAAAATTATTCCTAATGCCCGCATTTAATTATAACACCTCGACTTTATTATTTTTTATAAATAAAGATTCACCGCTTAATAATTTTCCTGAATCATAATCATCTTCACATGTTTTTCCTGATACGACACAATTTTTTCCTATAAAAATATTTTTTGGCACAAACGAATCTTTTCCTATTACGCTTATTTCTGAATTATAAATTTTGGGATCAGATTTATTAATAATATTTTCGCCTGTTCCAATTTCAACATTTTCGTCTATAAAAACATTTTCATCTAAAATCGCTTTATAAATACGAGAATTTTTTTTGACAACAACATTCGCCATTACAATCGAATCTTTTATTATTACATCTTTTTCTATTAATACATTTGCACCGATTACACAATTATACACGTTTCCATAAATTTCGCATCCTTCCGAAATTATGCTTGATTTTATATCCGCTGATTCTCCTATAAATTCAGGAGCTTGATGTTCCATATTCGTATATACTTTCCAAAATTCCTCATATAAATTAAAACTTGGCAATGTTTGTATCAAATCCATATTTGCTTCCCAATAAGATTTTATTGTTCCAACATCTTTCCAATAAGAATTAAATCTATACGCATAAATTTTTTCTTTATTTTCAAGCATCATTGGAATAATATGCTTTCCAAAATCACTATCGTCATGAATTTTATTATCTTCTATCAAAGCTTGTCTTAATTTTTTCCAATTAAAAATATAAATTCCCATAGACGCCAAATTACTTTTTGGTTCTTTTGGTTTTTCTTCAAATTCATAAATTTTGTCATTTTCATCCGTATTCATAATTCCAAATCGACTTGCTTCTTTTAAATCAACTTCTAAAACCGCAATCGTCACGTCACAATTTTTTTTCATATGAAAGTCAAACATTTTCGAGTAATCCATTTTATAAATATGATCTCCGGAAATTACTAAAACATATTCGGGCTGATAAGCATCAATAAAATTTATATTTTGATAAATCGCATTTGCCGTTCCAGAATACCAAGCTCCTCGATCATTTTTTAAATGTGGAGCCAAAATTGTTACGCCACCATTTGTTTTATCTAAATCCCAAGCTGTTCCGATTCCAATATGTTTATGCAAAGTTAATGGTTGATATTGAGTCAAAACTCCGACTGTGTCAATTCCAGAATTTATACAATTGCTCAACGTAAAATCAATGATTCGATATTTTCCTCCGAAACAAACTGCAGGCTTGGCTTCAGATTGGGATAAAATTCCCAAACGACTCCCTTGTCCTCCGGCCAAAAGCATTGCAATAATTTCTTTCGTTCGCATAATTTCCCTCCTAATCATGTAAAACTGATTTGATCATAGCAACAAAATTATTTTTGAGCAAAAAAAATATTTTTATAAACATATGCTATAATGGCCAAGCAAAAAAAATTTTAAAAGGAGTTTTTTTTATGGCAAAAGAAATTAGAACTGATTTTGTGTGCGGTGATTTTGAATTACATCTTATGTGTGCAAAACCAGAAACTTTTGAAGGATTTGCTGAGAACGCGTGCAATCTTTTTTTTCCGGAGATAGAAAAACACAACTCGGAAAAAATTGAACCGGTGAATTTAATTCCGTTTGGTTTTTTACAAAATCATACTTATTTCAATACGATTTATTTTCCAAGAGCATTGGAATGGAAATTTATTTTTGACGATAATAAAAATAAAGCCAAAGATTTTGAAAATGATTTGGCAATTATAGTTTGGTTTATCGGAAAATCTTTTGAAAATAATACAAATCCAATGACAGACTTTGAAGAATCTGAAGAAGAAGAAAACGGTCCAACAGAAGAATTTTTGAAAATAAAAACATGGCTAAACAAAGATTATTTATTTTTGCCGGACGAAAAAATTAAATGGCTTAGCAAACAAGATTTATTTTTAGAAGTCTGTGAAAGAATATTTAATACAGAGATAAATGAAGAAGGATTTGAAAAAACAAGAGAGATCGCTTTAAAACATTCGGTTAAGCCAAAATATTTAAAAGAAATGCTTAAAAGCTTAAAAAAAAGTTTGGAAGTATATGACAACGACGAAATTTTGGATTTTGTTTTTAAAGAAAATAGTTTAATGCAGGGGTTAGAAATTTTAAATTCAAAAGGCAATTACACGTTAAAAATGTTTTTTGATTTGTTAAATGCGGAGAACATAAACGATTTTTTATTAGAGCAAGATATTACCCAAGAATTTTATGATATTATTTCGCAATTTAAAATGCCGAAAGATTTAGGCGAGATAATTAAAGTTTGTCCATTGCTTCATGATTTTATAAAAGACGATGAAACCAAATTAAAAGAATATCTGAAAACAGATCAGGCTAAAACTGACTTTGTAAAAAATTTAATTAAGGCTGTACAAAAAAAACTCGACAGCAAACGTGTGATATATAAATATTTGGATATAGTGAATAAAAATAATAACATGCAAGATTTTTTATTAGAGCTTTCAAAAGTCAGCGAGTTAGATGTAGTTGAATTTGCGATTAACGAATATAAAAATTATTTCGCTGGCAACGCCTTGCAAACAGAAATGGAAGAAAAATCTGCACTGGCAATATATTTAAATTTATATTTTAATTTTGATTATGTAACAGCTCGAAATGTGTTTGATGTTGATGATGAAAATCTTAATAAATTGCAAAATAAATTAACAAAAAGTAGCGGCGAAATGGATGTTGACTATGTAATAAATTTTTTGACTGAGTTACCAGAAAAAGAACAGGGTGGTTTTATAAAAAAATTAGGTGGCAACACACAGCAAAAATTAAAAGAGTTGTTCAAACAGTATTCAGATTTTTCAACGCGTATGAAATTAGCTTCGTTACTTGCAAAAATGAAAAACACAAAATGATTTGATTTAATTTAATTCAGAACAGAAAAAGACAGTGAGATTTAGATTTTCACTGTCTTTTTTATTCGACGATTGATAAGAATCAAACTAAAACACAGGTTTCACTGAATCAAAAATTTGATTATGTAACAGCTCGAAACGCATTTGATGTGAACGATGAAAATCTTAATAAACTGCAAAATAAATTAACAAAAAGCAACGGTGAAATGGATGTTGATTATGTAATAAATTTTTTGACTGAGTTACCAGAAAAAGAACAGGGCGGATTTATAAAAAAATTAGGTGCCAATACACAACAAAAATTAAAAGAGCTGTTCAAACAATATTCAGATTTTTCAACGCGCATGAAATTAGCTTCATTGCTTGCAAAAATGAAAAACACAAAATGATTTGATTTAATTTGATTCAGAGCAAAAAAAGACGGCAGAGTTAAAATTTCTGCTGTCTTTTTTTACTAAAAAATTAAGTCAAATCCATTTATAAAATACTATGATAAAACATTATGGTCCAACACACTGGATACCCTATTTACCATGCGTAACACCGTATTTTTGCACGATGATGCGGTGTTAAAAAAAGATACGCGCTCGGGCAACATAACATTAAGAATACTATCTTTCATTTCTTCATAATTATCATTATTACTATTCCCACTCTTTTTCTTAGTACAACACATTGCAATGGCATCTTCAATACATTTATTCCACACAAACAATCTATCCCAAAAACTTGATTTTCGACTTTTCCCTTGTACCATTTCGGTTAAGCGGTTTTTAGTTCTCTCTCCTGTTAATTTCAATAGAAAATAAATAATAAAAAATACACCCAAACAATAAGTGACTGTCGTTGCAGGAACAAATAGCACGCAATTTAAGGATAAACAAAAGATAGTAAGCAATAGACTTTGCTTATAACCCAAGATCATTTGCAGATAAACTCGTTGTTCTTTGTCAAGGTTACTCCAAATGTTGGGATATTTGGTTTTAAAATCTATTATACTCATTCTGGTACCATACTTTCCTTCGTCCAAGTTTTCTACAACTCCAATAGCAATATCTTGAACACCTTGCATCATACCATTCAAATCATTTTCTTCATTATTTTGATTAAGCAATTCTTGATTAAGATTTTGATTTAATTGTGAGTAATTTGCATTCACTACATTTTCCGGTATATTATTTTGCATATCATGTCCTTGATCACTTTGATTTAATAGAATACTTAAGCCATACTCTTTTAACTTTTGATCAGTTAATTTAAACAGAACAGAAAAATCTTTTTTTATATCATCTAATAATTGGGTTATTCCTTTTTCCGCATTCAACTCTACCAAACAAGCTTGCAAATCTTCTTTACTTGCATCAGAAAATTTGCTAGCAATTTTATTTAATATATCGCCACTATTTTCTGTTTCGATTTTATCTTTACAATATTTTTGAAACAAAGTAATAAAGTCGTTTTTAGTCAAGGTGTCATCTTTGGCTAACATCAGAATTTCAACAAAATCATTCTTTGGCAACTTTTTATCTCCAAATTTTGAAAATACACCATTTAATTCTTGGTTGAACAAAGTTCCTTTCTTTAACTTTTTTTTCAAAACTGTATGATCTATGTTGCTTACGTTTGCATTTGTTTTATTTTCACTAAACAGACCAAACAAAAAATCTACAAGATTACCAGACTGTTGTCCGCTAAAAAATCTACTGTTCAGCGTTTTGAAATCATCATATGATAAACTCTCATCTTCAAATGTTTTCAAAAGTTCACTATATAGTTTGGAATCAATTTTATGACAGTAATCAATAGGAATTTGTATATCCGAATTATAATTTTCTACATTTTCAAAACAATAATAAACAACTTTTTTAAACACACCTAAACTCTTCAAACCACCATAAGGTATATGATTTAAAGTAATTTCAAATAACTGATCGCCAGTAACAAATTTTTTTAATTTAAGAATATTGTCGATGAAAACACTTAAATTATCGTTATCAAAATCAAAGTTTGATCTTTGATGTATTTCAGAAATTCCACTCTGATCGAACTCAATTTTTCCGTTACTAAAAAATCCTGATTCTGGGGATACTATTTTATTTATGAAATTATACATGCACAACCACTTAATCTTTTCAACTTTTACGCCTTTTTTATTCACATTTCCTTTTTTTATGAGACTAACAAACTTGTCCTTTTCCAATGTGACACTAGCATCATGACATTCTTGCAATAACCATTCTATGTTCTTGTTATTACAACTACAATCCTTGTTAGACTGTATTATCATGTCAACAATAGATCCAAATGTTTCTGCTTTGAATTTATAATCTTTGACCGATTCGCCGGACAAATATTTATCGAAGAAATCACGCACATGCTTTAAATCAAATTTGTATTTACTAATTTTTTTCAGCACATCAGTTTCAAAAAACTTACATAACCCCACCTCATAATTTTCTATATTTGTTTTTTGAAGTACATAATCAAGACACTCAAAATCCAAATAATCATTCGGCACAGCCAAAATCAAATTTTTAAAGTTATCAAACGTGATTTTATTAGGAACATCTTCAAACAAATCGATAAATTCCTTAAGCTTGATTCTAAATTCGTCTTTATTGCCACTCAGCTTTTCATTCTTGGAATCTACCGCACTAATCTTTTTAATTTCTTCTAACGCCAATTTAAGAGATTCATTAGTAAGTGTACTTTTTGTACAAAATTTTGGCATTTCAGGATACAGCAAAAACAAATCCATTACATCGCTAAGATCAAGTTCTGGTTCGCTAATTCTTAAAACATCACATAAAAGCTGTCGCAATTCATCAACGTCATTACGAGTACCCAATACAATATTCTTGCCTTTAACAAGTTCAACAAGAGCTTTAAACGTATTAGAATTAATCGAACTCGATTTGACCTTAGAAATCAGAGCATGTAAACACTCTTTATCTATATCTGACAATTTCAAACAAAGTTTTTGTTCGACAAAATCTTGAATAAGCTCAAAATCAAAACTGTTGTCACTAGCATTTACCAAGAAAATATTTAAAATATGATTCGGAATGTCTTTAAAATTATCCAGAGCTACACTCCACTCAAATGCATTAATAAATATTGAAAAATTTTCCTGTGTACAAGACTTCGGTTGAATTTTAGCAAAAATTAACTCCATATTCTTTAAACCCAACAACTGTCTTAGTTCTAAACATTTTCTAATTTCTCCAAATTCTTTAAATGTCATAATCTTTATTTTGCTAAATATCTTGATCCATCCATTAGCATCAACCGGTAAACGTCCACAACCAGTTAAATAACTACATACCTTCAACAAACCAATTACATATTTTGTATCTTGTTCACCATCTTTAAGACCACTCAGAACAATATCCAACAACTGTTCACATGAGTCGTATTTACAAGCACTAAATTGAATACGAAAATCATCTAAACATTTTTTACTATCCTCATCTAATAAATAATCAACAAAAATTTTCCCCTCGTTGTCGAGCAATTTCTTTAACATCTCTGGAGAAATACCAAATTTAATCTCTTTTGGTTGTTGCTCACTACTGAAACCATAAATAACACTAGACAGCACACTCATAATTATACTTTTTTCTTTGTTCGCCTTTTCTATTTTAATCAATTTTAAAATATTTTGCTTAAAATTACATACATCTTGAATCGTAATCGAGTTTAAATTAACACAATACAATATTTCATTCCAAAAATTAGCGTCGCAAGCCTCTGCCGAAATGTCGCCCCGTTTTCTAAAAAAGTCTAACGCGTCGTCGATGCTACACTTTCTTTTAAATTTTTCACATAGAAACATCACAAGTTTATTCTTGAAGCTTAATTTTTTTTTGGTGTTAACTTGGGATTCATTATCTGAATCTTCTGAACTGGTTGTGCCTGATGAATCAGATTCACTATAAGCTAATTTCAACTTATTATGCTCATCATCACTTACAAACCTATTCCACGCATCATAACTACTTGTATTACTGTTTGACATTTTTATCACTCCTAAAAACAAAAAACTTTCAAATTAACTACTGCAACTGCTTTTCATTGTATCAAAAAAAAATTTATTTGTCAATATCTAATATAAAAATTTTTACATCCAATACCAAATATAAAAATATTTTTATCAAAATGATACATTACAAGAAAATTCAAATTAAAAACCAATTCCAATAAATATCTTACACCGCAAATAAAATAAAAAAAACAATCCAAACCTAATCTCTACGCTTATACAAAATCAATAATTCCTTCAACAATGAACGCATATGCTTAGATAATCGGATCTTAATTAAGCACACGCATTTAGTATACCATAGAAATACTAATTGTCAAGTATCTATCTATATATTATGCAAACAAAAATTTTATTTGCTTACATTTTACAAATCTCATACACCAATTTTTATACGATAAACATAATTAAACAATTGTCTTTTACGCATTTTTTAATTTTTCCGCCTGATAAAAAGTTACCAAACTATCTATTATCTCATCTAAATCTCCATTTAAAATATTTTCTAATTTATAAAGCGTCAAATTGATTCTATGATCTGTCACACGGCTTTGAGGAAAATTATAAGTCCGAATTCGTTCGCTTCGATCGCCTGTCCCAACTTGATTTTTTCTTTCCTGTGACAACATTTTTTTTTGCTTCTCATTTTCTAAATCAAACAATTTGGCTCTTAAAATTTTTAACGCTTTATCTTTATTTTTTAACTGCGATTTTTCATCCTGACACGAAATTACTATACCGGTTGGAATATGTGTAACTCGTACCGCCGAATCAGTTGTATTTACACTTTGTCCACCGTTTCCCGACGACCTAAACACATCTATTCTCAAATCATTTGGATTTATTTTTACATCAACTTCTTCCGCTTCAGGCAAAATTGCAACCGTAACAGTCGAAGTATGAATCCTGCCATTTGATTCTGTTTCGGGAATTCTTTGTACTCTGTGAACTCCGCTTTCAAATTTTAATCGCGAATAAACTCCATTTCCAGAAATCATAAAAACAATTTCTTTAAATCCACCTATATCACTCTCATTAAAATTCAAAATCTCCGTTCGCCATTTTTTTGACTCAGCATAATGCGAATACATTCTAAATAAATCTCCGGCAAATAAATTTGCTTCATCTCCGCCTGCTCCCCCACGAATTTCAACAATAACATTTTTTTTATCATTTGGATCTTTCGGCAACAATAAAATTTTTATCTGCTCTAAAATTTTATCGCGCTTATTATTATTTATTTTTAAATCTTCTTTTGCTAGATCTTTTAATTCCTCATCCGCATTTCTATCATCTAAAATAATTTTTGCTTCCTCGATATTTTCAATTACACCTTTATATTCTCTATATTTTTTTACAACCTCATCTAATTCACTAAGTTCCTTAACTAATTTTTGCCATAATTCCTGCTGATTAATAATTTCCGGATCACTTATTTTTTTCGATATATCATCATATTTTTTTTCTAATGCATCAAGTTTTGTTATCAAAAAATTTCACTCCCTTTAAATATAAATATTTTTTTCTGCTGAAACAACTCTGTCCAAACCTGCTAAATCCTTAAAAACTTTTATCTCACAAAAATTATTTTCTACCAAAATTTTTTTTATATCACTTGCCTGATCAAAACCAATTTCAAAAAAAACATCACAACTATGTTTTATATTCTCCAAAATAAATTTATAAAATTTTAATCCGTCATCTCCTCCATCTAAAGCTAATATTGGCTCGTATTTTTTTACGTTATCTTTTAAATTTTTTATTTCACACGTTTTTATATACGGCGGATTAAAAATTATCATATCAAAATTTTGAGCAAATTCATTACAAAACATTTTAAAAATATCGGCACAAATAAATTTTATTTTGACACCATTCGAATCAGCATTTTTTTTTGCGATGGCGATTGCTTTTGGATCGATATCGATTGCGCTGATTAAAATATTATCACAAAACTTTTTTAAAGATATACTTATACATCCCGAACCTGTACATAATTCTAAAATCCTATATTTTTTTTTGTTGTGGCTTATAAAATTTAAAATCGTCTCGACCAAAATTTCTGTATCGCATCTCGGAATTAAAACATTTTCATCGACATAAAATTTTATTCCCATAAATTCTGCTTGGTTTATGATGTATTGTACCGGCATATTTTTTTTTCTTTGCTCTAACATAAATAAAAATTTTTGAGTCATATTTTTATCCAATTTAATTTTATTGCCATATAACAAAATTTTTTCTTTTTCTAGCCCAGTAATTTTTTGCAGGAGTAGAATTGTATCTAAAAAACCCGAATTACTTTCAATTAGAAATTTTTTTCCATAAAGTAAAGCTTCTTTAATAAACATAAAACCATCTCACTTAAATATTTTTTTTACAACAAAGAAATAAATTCGATTAACATCTGGTAACTAATATTTCTTAACTCGCAATTTTTATTTAGACAATCCTAATAAAACAAAAGCTTAAGAATAATTTAAATCGCAAATATAAAAACGAAGCAAAAACACAAAAATAAAAGGCAAATTAAAAAAAATATAATATGATTTGTTTTAAAATCAAAAATCATGTAAAATAAAAGTATAGCTTTTTGATTATATTTTTTAAGGGGCATCACTTTTATGAAAAAATCATTTTATGTACTATCGATTCTATCGTTTCTCACGATGATATTATTGAGTATATTTTTTTCAGGTTATATTGCTCTTGCTTTGATAGTTTGGGTCTTGTGTTTTGGTTATGAAATATATAAATTGAGAAATTTCAGTAACTAATATGAAGAAAAAGATGAAAAAATGGATGATGAAGTAGAAGATAAACAAGTAAATTTAGAATTAAACTTTGATGAACAAAAAAATTTAGATGGCGCTCTTGAACTTATAACAAAACTTTATCTTTCAAAAGACTATAAGGAATTTATAAGAGCTTGTTTTGGCCAAGAATTAGACTGTCTTAAGGAGCGGTTTACAAATGCTAAAAATTTTGACAATGATATTTTAAAATCTGTCGAAAGTAAAGATTTTGAAGAAATGCTTTATTTGAGCAGTAATTTGTATTATGACGTAAATGGTTTGCCCACTGAGAAATATAAGAAAGCAATTGAAACGTATGACAAGATTAAAGCAACTGCTAAAAATTTGCTTCAAAATAATAATTTAGGTAGCGTTCACATAAAATAAAAATAGATTGAGCAAAAAGGAAAGTGATAAGATAGAGATATGAAACTTACAAAAATACAATGTAAAAAGCTAGAGGGATTAATGCCGATAGCGAGGAAACCGGCGGAGATATCAAACTACAAATTCATGTGTGCGATACTTTACATAGTAGAGAATGGCTGCAAATGGAGGGCATTACCAAAAAAATATGGAAACTGGCACACAATTTATATGAAATTTAGTAGATGGTCGCAGAACGGGACAATTGCCAAAATTTTAGCAGCTATGAAAA
>CAMKTI010000030.1 GCA_946415665.1 uncultured Clostridia bacterium | reverse complement strand
CTACCATCTCCCTTACTTTTATTTTTGACTTGCTTTTTATGTGAACGCCGCCTAGATGATGTCTACATGAAAAAAATTTAAAACAATCACAAATACATAAAAATACAACGGAGATAAATTGATAAACTTCCGATTGTCTTTGGTTATACCTCCATGTTACCCAGACTAACCCGTCTGTGGTTTTATTGGCTTTCACTCTGCATCACTCATATCGAATCTACGATATATTCCTTTTTTCATTTTTATTTTGCTTACTTTTTGTTCCTTTTCTTATTTTTTCCATTACATCTTATTTCATAAATTATTTTTTCCCTTGTTTCATTACTTGTTTTTCTTGCGTAAACAGTACCTAATTTTTAACATAAAAAAATCTGCCAAATATTTTTTTATAATGGCAGACTCATTTTTATTCTATAAGCATAAAATTTTTATCTTCTTTCAATTATTAATTTAACTGCGGTTTTAACTTCGCTATTTACTTCTATTTGTTCAAAAGCTGGAATAACGATCAAATCTATTCCATTCGGAGCAACATAACCGCGAGCAATTATAATGCTTTTAATTGCTTGATTTACTGCACCAGCTCCTATAACTTGAATTTCAACATTGCTTCCATTGCGTAACACTGCTGCTACTGCTCCTGCAACCATTTTTGGATTTGAATTAGTTGAAACTTTTAAAACTTCGACAGACACAGCCATAAATAATTCCTCCTGAGTTTATTATAAAATTATAAGCACACAAAACATAAACGGCTTATAAAACAAAAATAAATAATTACAACTAAAAGCATGTACCATAATAACATAAAAATTAATTCAAAATAAAATTTTTGCACGCAAAATATTTTTTAACAAAAAAAATTAAACTAACATCAAACCTTTAAGAGTCAATTCAAAATCTTTTATATCTATTAATTTACTATTTATTAAATTACATAATCCGCCTGTCGCAATAATTTTTGCTTCAGGATAATAATATTTTAATTTATTAATAATAAATTCACAAGCACCAATTTGCGAATAAATTATTCCTGCGCGCAAACTATCATCTGTATTTTTAACAAGAGTTTTTTTGGGATCATAAATTTCTATTCCACTTAGAAGAGAAGCTTTATTAAATAAACTTTTGGCGGCAATTTCCATTCCCGGTGCGGTTATTCCTGTTATAAATTTTCCTGATTTATCAATCAAATCATAAGTCGTTGCCGTACCAAAATCAATTATTATCAAATCAAACTTTTTTTCGCTATAAAATTTATATCCTGCAAGACAGTCCACAATTCTATCTGCTCCAAGTTCTTCAGGTTTTTCAAGCTCATCAAAATTTAAATCGCATTTTAATTTATAATCAACAAATTTTGGCACAATATCAAAATAATTTAAAATTGCGTTTTTAACTATTAAAAATAATTCTGCAACCACACACGATATACTAACAGCATCTATTTTTACACCCAAATAACTTAAGTGATTTATTAGATTTATGGCAAAATCATCGCTTGTAATATTAACATTACAAACCGACCGCCATTTAAACAAAATTTTATTCTGCTCAACATCTGCAATCCCGAAAACTATATTCGAATTTCCAATATCGATTAATAATTTTAAGCCCATAATTTTTCTCCAGACATAAATTAAATTTTTAAATTTGGCACAGCATTTAAATCTAAATCCGCAAATTTATCTTTTAAAAGTCCAAAATAACCACTCGAAGCAATCATAGCAGCATTATCCGTACAAAAATCTTTCTTTGGAATACTAATCTTATAATTCTCTTCTTCACACGCCTCAATAAAAATTTTTCTCAAATAAGAATTTGCAGAAACTCCGCCCGCTAATGCAATTTTTTTACATGATTTTAATTCACACGCCGCAAAAGTTTTTTTTAATATAACTTGTCCAACCGCAAATTGAAAACCTGCCGCAATATCTTTTTTTATCTCGTCTATATTTTCTTGATTTTTATACACAAAATTTATTATATGCGACTTTAAACCGCTAAAACTAAAATCAAAACTATTATCTAAAAGTGCTTGCGGAAACTTTATTTTATTATAATTTCCTGTTTGTGCCAACTTATCAATTTCTGGTCCGCCCGGATAATTTAATTTTAAAACTCGTGCCACTTTATCATAAACTTCTCCTACAGCATCATCACGAGTTTGTCCCAGCGTTTCAAATTCATCATATCCTTTTACATAAATCAAATTCGTATGCCCACCGGAAATCACACAACAAATAAACGGTGGCTCAAAATCACTTTCTAAATAATTTGCGCAAATATGTCCTGAAATATGATTCACCGCAATCAATTTTTTATTTAATACAAAAGCAAGAGTTTTAGCGTAAGAAACTCCAACCAATAAAGCTCCAACTAATCCCGGACCATTTGTTACTGCAATCGCATCTAAATCATCTTTTTTTAAATTTGCTTTTTCAAGCGATTCATCAATAACTTGGCTAATAATTTTAAGATGTGCACGCGATGCGATTTCTGGCACAACTCCACCAAATTTTTTATGAATATCAATTTGCGTAGATACTACATTTGATAAAATCTTTCGTCCGTTCTGAACGATTGCGGCCGCCGTTTCGTCACACGACGTTTCTATACCAAGTATGTTTATCTCTTCTCGCATTTTATTTTTCTCCAAAAAAATTTATCTTGTAAATCATATTTTAAAATCAATTTTAAACTTTAAATCAACAAAAATCAACACAACGCTTTTAGCGGCTATAAATAAAAAACCAGCGACTAATATTTATTTTTCTACAGTCCCCAAATTTTATTTGTCGCTCTAAATATCTTACATATATTTTTTAACCGATCTCATTTTCAAGCAAATTTTTATGCACCGCATTCGCCGCGCTTTCTATTTCTTTTTCATCAATCAAAATCGAAATTTTTATTTCCGACGTCGAAATCATTTTAATATTTATTCCTTGATTATAAATTGCTTCGAACATCATCATAGAAATTTTTGGATTGCTTGCAATTCCAGTTCCAACAACCGATAATTTTGCAACAGTTTTATCAAAAATCAAATGGTCATATCTAAAAAAATCAATATTTTTTTTCAGCATCTCAACAGTCTCGTTTAAAAATTCGCGCGCTACAGTAAAAGAAATATCTTTCGTATTTTGTCTTCCAATCGATTGAATAATTAAATCCACACAAATATTTTTTCTTGAGAGCAAAGCAAATAATTTAAAAACCATTCCCGGCTCATCTTCAAGTCCTATAACCGAAATAACAGCAACATTTTTATCAATCGCAACTCCATTTATTAAACTTCCTTCCATTTTTTCATCCCCTATTAAACTTCCCGAATTATCATTAAAACTTGATTTGACAACCAGTTTTATATTATATTTTTTCGCCAATTCTACAGATCTATTATGTAAAACGACTGTTCCAAGCGAAGCAAGTTCTAACATTTCATCATAATTTATTTTTTTGATTTTTTTTGCACCTTTAATAATTCTCGGATCGGCTGTATAAATTCCATCTACATCCGTATAAATTTCACACAAATCCGCATTTAAAATCGCAGCTAAAGCGACTGCTGAAGTATCTGATCCACCTCGTCCAAGCGTAACAAAATCATTATAAAAATTTATAGCCTGAAAACCGGTTATTATTACTATATTATTTTTTTCTAGCTCATTTAAAATCCTCTCGGGATTTATTTTTTTTATACGCGAATTGCCATAATTGTTCAAACCTAAAATTTCTGCTTGAAAAGCATTTAACGAAACAGCTGGATATCCTAATTTATGAATTGCCATCGCTGTTAAACATGCCGATTGAATTTCTCCGGTTACCAAAAACATATCAAGCTCACGTTTTGCCGGCGATAAATTTATTTCTTGTGCTTTTAAAATTAATTCATCAGTCGTATTTCCTTGCGCCGATACAACAACCACGATTTTATTTTTTTTTTTGTAATCAGCTATTATTTTTTTTGCGGCATTAAAAATCAAATTATTATTTGCGAGCGAACTGCCACCAAATTTTTTTACTAAAAGCAAAATTTTCCCTCCCGTTTCCATATTTAAATACAATATAATTTTATAATATTAAGCTGGTCAAAAAAATTTTCTCACATAAAAAAATCACATGAGTTCTTTTGTTGCGACAACTTTATTTTTTACCCATACAAATATTTTTTTGTGTAAATTAAATTTTAAATTTAGAGGAGAAAAAAATGGACGAGTATAATAATTTTCAAAGAAAAACTTTACCTCATGATCCTGAAGCTGAGCGATCAATTATAAGTAGTATGATATGCGAAATGGGTGCGGCGATTTACGCAAACGAAAATTTAAACGTAAATGACTTTTATAATCAGGCGCACAAAATTATTTTCGATGCAATAAACGAGTTAATTCTCGAAAATAAAAAAATCGATATTATTACTTTAAATAACAAACTCGAAGAAAAAGATTTATTAAAAAAAATTGGCGGGCGCGAATTTATAATTAATCTCGCGAGCGAATTTTATACTTCGGCAAATTTAAAAGAACATATAAAAATTATTAAAAACAAGTCTCTTTTACGCAAAATAATTAACACGTCATCACAAATTATTCTTGAAAGTTATAAAGCGCAACGTCCAGCCGAATTAATTCTCGAGGACGCTGAAAAAAATATTTTTAATATCATCCAAAACAAAAGCTCAAACGAATTCGCTCATTTGCGTGAAATTTTAATCGACGTAATAAACCAAATCGAAAAAATTTCTAAATCTCCTGATAAAATAATTGGTCTGCCAACAGGATTTGTTGACTTTGATTATAAAACTTCGGGCTTGCAAAATTCTGATTTGATTTTATTAGCTGCTCGTCCTTCAATGGGAAAAACTGCATTTGCTTTAAATATTGCTGAAAATGTCGCGTTAAATCAAAATAAAGGTGTCGCAATTTTTAGTCTCGAAATGTCAAAATTTCAGTTGGCAAATCGTTTGTTATGTTCAAACGCAAGAATTAATGCGCAAAATTTACGTACGGGAAATTTAAATCAAAAAGATTGGGCGGATATAACTGAGGCGCTCGGAAATTTATCTATGGCAAAAATTTATATCGATGACACGCCGGGAATTTCTGTACCGCAATTAAGAGCTAAAGCACGAAAATTAAAACTCGAAAAAGATATAAGTTTAGTGATAATCGACTATTTGCAATTAATGTCAGGAAATAATAAAAATAATTCTTCGCGTCAACAAGAAATTTCTGAAATTTCGCGTGCATTAAAGAGTACGGCACGGGAATTAAATTTGCCGATTATTGCTCTTTCACAATTAAGTCGTGCGTGTGAAGCGCGTGCAGATCATCGACCAATGCTTTCTGATTTGCGAGAGTCCGGAGCAATCGAACAAGATGCCGATCTCGTTGCATTTTTATATCGCGATGAATATTACAATCCAGATACCGAAAAAAAAAATATCGCCGAATTAATTATCGCCAAACAAAGAAATGGTCCGACCGGAACAATAGAATTATTATGGGCAAGCGCTTGCACAAAATTTATGAACGTCGAGAAAAAATTTTAAAAATCCCGTGACAAAAAACAAATTATCGACGGGATTTTTTTTGCGCGCACATGTAAAAATAAAATGACAAAACTTAAACATAAAAAAAAACAGGCGACAACTTGGTTTTGTCTGTTTTTGATATTAATAATCGCTAAAAATTATAATTTGATATATAAAAATAATTGGTTTTGGTGCGTAAATTGTTTTTCCACTGCAACATATAATTTTTTTTTGAGGAACCAAAAATAAAATCATAGTGTTAAAGCTGTGATTTTTTTATTTGTAATTAATATAATCAATTTTTATCGATCCAAATAATTTATTTTTATAAAAGGTGAACGACGTGCAAAAAAAATTTTCAGTAACAAAAAAAATTATAATCAGCGGATTGTTTTGTGGGCTCGCAATAATATTTTCATCGTTAAGAATTATTATTCCGGGAGTATGTAAAATAAGTTTTGATGGACCGTTTTATAAATTTATATCAATTACTTTGGGAGCTTTTTACGGTGGCATAAGCGCTTGTTTTGCGGAAACAATTGGCGCGTTTCTAAATCCTGTTGGAAATTACATTCCATTATTTTCAATTACAGGCGGACTCAGAGGATTTTTAGTTGGATCTTTGTATAGATTCCTTGGCAAATTTTCATGGTCACGAAAAAAAGTTTTAAAACTTATCACGAGCGTTTTTATATCAGATTTTTTTGTCAGCTTTTTAAATTCGATAATAATAAAATTTTACTTAGGTTGGTCGCCAAAAATCTTTTTGATTAATATATGTATAAGATTTGGCAAAGAATTTTTTTTAGTTATAGTTAACGTGGTTATTTTAAAAATAATGTTGGATATCTATGATAAAATTGTCGAAAAAAAGTAAACTGGGGAAATATTTTTTTATGAAAAATAATTTATCCGAAACAAAAAAAGTTATAATTTGTGTTTTTTGTTTGTTATTAGAGTTGGTTCTTCGATCGACAATTAAACAATTTGTGATAACAATAGTATTGATTGGTATTTTTTATCGCTTTGCATCAATTGTTCTTGGTCCAATTTATGGATTTATAATTGGTTTTTTAGCAACAAAGTTTAGTCCTTTGACATCTGATTCAAATTTGTTATTTGAAATTGTTGCTGGAATAAGCGGTGGCTCAGTTGTTTTTTTTTATAGATATCTTAGTCGATTTTCATAGTTCCAAGAAAAATGTATTAAACTTGGTGCAAGTATTTCTATATCTATTTTTTTCAGTAATTATTTAAATTCCACAATGTTGCTTTTTTTCGAATGTATTTTGTTTGATTGTTCGATATTAGGAAAACTTTTTTTGCTATACATAATGTTTCTGGGATTATTTTTTGTGCTGTTTGAAATTGTTATAAATGTGGTTATTTTGTTTCCTATGTTAAATATTTATGATAAAATTGCCGATAAAAACAAATGAAAATGAATAGGGGAGGTGCTTTGTTTGTGAAAAACAATTTATCCGAGACAAAAAAGACTATGATTTGTATTTTTTGTTTATTGTTAGAGCTTGCAGTTATAAAGTTTAATATTTCATTTTTCGCAGGTATTTTTTGTAGTTTTGTATCAATTGCTCTCGGACCGGCTTATGGGTCGGTAGTTGCTTTTTTTGTTGCGATCTTTCATATTTTTGAGTGGATGGGTGTATTAAGAATCAAAGTTCCATTAAATCAAATTTCTCTTTTCGTTTTTCAAATCTTTGGAATAACTGGTGGAATCGGTGGCTTTTTAGTTGGTTTTCTTTATAGATATTTAGATAGATTTTTATGGTTTAAAAAGAGAATTTTACGACTTATCGTAAGTATTTTTTGCTCTAACATTGTAGGTAACTTTGTAAACTTTTCAGGGATATTTGTGATATTTCGCATACTACCTGATGTGACGACAAAGATGGCTTTGTTCTTAGCTACAATTTTAACATTGATAGGAAAATTATTTATGGCTGCCATACATTCGATAATTTTGTTGATTATGTTAAAAGTATATGATAAACATGGTAAAATTCTCGAGAAAGAATGAACTGGAGGAATATTTTTTTATGAACAATAATTTATCTAAGACAAAAAAAATTATAATCAGCGCATTTTGTTTATCGCTGGCATTGGTAATGGGACGATTTAAAATAATGTTGTTTGGCGGATCAGTTAAATTGACATTCGGCGGAATTTTTTATAGATTTGCATCGATTATTTTGGGGTCGATTTATGGATTTGTGATTGCTTTTTTGTCGGAAATGCTTAGTGCGATTTTAAATCCGATGGGAAATTATATTTTTTTGCTTTCGGTTACAGAAGGTTTACAAGGACTTTTTGTTGGACTAATATGGAATTTGTTAGACAAAGTTGGTTTTGCTAAAAAAAAATTGTTAAAATTATGTATAGCGGTTTCGATACCGGGTTTATTAACAAGTTTTGCAAATTCGTTTATTTTGAAGCATTATTTGTTGTGGGCGGATGAAATTTTTTGGGGGACTGTTGTTTTAAGACTTGAAAAAGAAGTTATAATGATTTTGATAAATGTTTTTATTTTGCGTATCATGCTTAATATTTATGAAAAAAATATAAATCGAGGAAAGTAGAATGGATTTTAAAAAAGAGATAATTAAAATTTTGAGTGAAATAATAAATTGTAGCGAGGAAAAAATTTTATTGGAGATTCCACCAGAAAGTGTTGAAGCGGATTTCGCTTGTCCATGTTTTCGGGTTGCAAAAATTTTAAAAAAAGCACCGAATTTAATCGCGCAGGATATAAAAGAAAAAATTGATGGTTTAAAAATAGATTTTATTGATGCAATAAAAGTTGACGGCGGCTATTTAAATTTTATTTTGCATAAAGAAATTTATGCGCAAGAAATTATTTTAAATTTGTTAAATGATCGCGAGGATTTTTTTAAATTTGATATTGGTCAAGGAAAAAATATTGTTTTGG
Organism: uncultured Clostridia bacterium; assembly: GCA_946415665.1. Taxonomy (GTDB): domain Bacteria; phylum Bacillota; class Clostridia; order Lachnospirales; family CAMVHY01; genus CAMVHY01. The sequence continues at coordinate 6,915 of CAMKTI010000030.1, read as the reverse complement.
ATTATTCGTCACCAAATATTGCAAAGCCATTTCATGTCGGACATTTAAGATCAACTGTGATTGGAAACGCGCTTTATAATATTTTTTCTTGTTTAGGATATAATTGTGTGAGCATAAATCATTTGGGAGATTGGGGTACGCAATTTGGAAAATTAATTGTGAGCTATAAAAAATGGGGAAATAAAAAATCGGTTGAAGAAAACGGAATAAATGAATTGATGAGATTGTATGTTAAATTTCACGAGGAAGCCAAAGAAAATTCTGAGTTGGATGATTTAGCACGGGAATGGTTTGTGAAAATGCAAAATGGTGATGAAGAGGCTCTTTATTTATGGAAATGGTTTAATGATTTGAGTTTGGTTGAGTTTAAAAAAATTTATGAGAGATTGGGCGTTAAGTTTGATTATTATATGGGAGAAAGTTTTTATAATGATAAAATGCAAGCGGTTGTTGATGAGTTAAAAGAAAAAAAATTGTTGGTTGAAAGCGAAGGGGCAATGATAGTTGATTTAGAAAAATATAAAATGCCGCCGTGTTTAATTTTAAGAAGTGATGGCGGAACTTTATATCCAACAAGAGATATTGCCGCAGCTATTTATCGCAAAAAAAATTTTGATTTTGAGAAGTGTATTTATGTTACGGCGTTTGATCAGAAATTGCATTTTGAGCAATGGTTTAAAGTTATTGATTTAATGGGATATGATTGGGCAAAAAATTTGGTGCATGTTGAGTTTGGTTTGGTCAGTTTGGATTCGGGAAAGTTGTCGACAAGAAGCGGTCATGTTATTTTGATGGAAGATTTATTAAATGAAGCGGTCGAGAAGACAAAAAAAATTATTGATGAGAAAAATCCGGATTTGGAAAATAAAAATGATGTCGCGGAAATAGTTGGAATCGGTGCGATAATTTTTAATGATTTATATAACAGCAGAATTAAAGACGTGGTTTTTTCGTGGGAAAAAATTTTAAATTTCGAGGGCGAAACAGGTCCGTATGTGCAATATACTTATGTGAGAACTTGCAGTTTATTAAAAAAAGCTGGTGATTTTGATAAAAAAAATTTGGATTATAAAGTTTTGACTGATGAATTTAGTTTTAAATTGGTTAAATTAATCGGTTTGTTTAGAGAAAAAATTTTGGATGCGGCGGAAAAATTTGAGCCATATATAATTTCTCGACATATCATGAATATTGCGCAGGCGTTTAATAAGTTTTATAATAATAATTTGATTTTAGATGAAGCGGAAGAAATTAAAAATGCGAGATTAAATTTGTGTTTGTGTGTGAATTTAGCTTTAAAATTCGGTTTAAAAATTTTGGGAATTAAAGTTTCGGATGTTATGTAAAAAAAAATTAATTTTGGTTTAAAAGAAACGCAAACGTTTGGTTTGTGTTTTTTTTATGTCGATAAAATTTTTATACAAAGTTAAAATTTATTTTGCTTGATATATAAATTTTGTTTTAAAATAAACTTGTTATTTGTTATATAAAAAAAATATTTTAAAAGAAAATACTTGACAAATTATATTTTGGTTTGTTATACTGAATACGTAGTTTCTTGGTTTAGTTTTTTTATAAAAAAGGTGTGTTTGTTATGGAAGATAAAGTTAAAAGTTTGGATAAGATTATTAGTGAAGATTGTAAAGGTGACCTTAAAAAAGCTCGGGATTTGTTTAAGAGTGTTGTTCAAGTCATGTTATTGCCTTCAAGATTTAATATTGAAAATACGGTGCGTAATAGTGTAATTTGCAGAGAAATAGCTTTAGATCAAAATAATGATGCAAATATAATTGGGTTACTAAAACAAAACCAAAATTTATTCATAGGTCTACAAGACTTAGCTAGTAAGCAACAAAATCCTAAAAAATCCAACGAGGAATATAAAAATTTTATAAAGCCAGAGGAATATAAAAATTTTGAAAAGCAAAATGGTGTAGATATAATTGAGTTACTAGAACAACACCTAAATCCATTTACAGGTAATCTACAAAACTCAGCTAATGGGCAACAAAAGCCTAAAAAATCCGACGAGAAATATAGAAATTTTATAAAGCAACTCGTATCTTTAGAAAGTTACTTTGATAAAAACGAAGAGCAAAAAGTTTATGACAAAATACAATCAAGCTTGGAATCTATTGGTGATAATAATATGAAGATCCGCTTCGAGACTGGTTATAGTAGGTCTGATGATAGGTTTGATATCCACGCGCTTCTTAATGGTAATAGAGATGATAATTTAACCGAGAAACAGGGAAATAAGACTAATGTTAAAGAATGGAGCAAGATTATTCATTCCTTATTAGAATCTAAGTTGTGGCGTCCATCAGAGGGGGAACTTTTTGAGGTATTTATGGCATTGAACAATGGATCTGATTTCTATATCAAAGTGAATTGGAATGATCAATCAATATATAGTGAATTAAGCAATGAACAGATAAAACTACTTGAGGAAATGGAAAACAAAAATGCTGCTCGTGTGCTGAAAGCGGAATGTCAAGAGTACATTCAAAGTAGAATGTATAACTATGAAAATGATTTATTTTCAATTTTAGACGCGATTGCAGCGGTGGATTTGGAATTGTGTATGAAGGAATTAGATGCATTAATTAAGTTAGTAGAAAAACCAAAGAATGATAAAGAAAATGAAAAAGATGATAACGAGAATAAAATTATTATTGATAAAGAGCCAAATCCGACAAAAGAAACAAAAGAAAAAGAAGAAAAGGTTAAAAATATAAAGGAACAATTGAAGCATCGCGCGAGATTATTAGGATTTGAGGATTCCGATGTATTTTGCGATGTCATAGATAAAATTTCGGCAGAGCCGATAGATGAATTTAAAAGTTTTGTTAAGAATTATCAGGATAAATTTGATAAATATCAAAAAGATTTTGGTTCTATTCCAGAGATATCAGAGATACCAACCAATAAAGAAGAAAAAACAATGGTATTGTCTAATGGTGTTGCAGATACTAAAAATTCAAAAGCGGAAGCTAAAAAATTAGAGTTAGATATTGTCAAAGATTTTTATACTGAAGCTAAAAAACAAGCGAAAGAAATTTTAAAACAAAAAAGGGAAGAGAAAGAGAAAGACGCGGATAATCTAAAAATATTAGCAGTTGAATTTGTTTTGGATTTAATGGATAACATGGATAACATGGATAACATGGATAACAAGAATTTGAATACTGGGATTTCTAAAGAATTACAGTTCTTAGTTAATGGAACAAAACAACTTGATGAAAAAGACGATTTTGGATTTGAGAATTTATCATCAATAGTTAAAAGTATGAAATCTAACAAAGACCTTTTGGATCAAAATTCGGCTAAAAAATTTTATGATCTGTTGAGTAAAATAAAGAGCGATTTTAGTAAAGTTATTTTAGATGCCATCAATAATTTAAAAGTCCAGCAAACACCTGAGGTTTTTTTAACCAGTGTTGTAAATCAGGAAAATAGCACACTTGTAGGTGATTTTTTTGCGCTTGCATTTGATAATAAACAACAAGCTGATCAAAAACTTGAATATACAAAAAAATTTTTGTCGGCCATAGTGAATCAAGAGCTTAAAAATTACGAAACCAAAAATCCACAAAATAAATTTTTATCGTCTGCGTTTGGAAAATATTTTGTTAACAGCATATATGACGCAAAAGAAATCGGTGACTTAAATAAAACAGTTGCGTTGGTTAAAAATTTTATTGAAAATAATTATTTGCCCAATGATCCTAAAACTTCATTGGATGTGTTAATAGAAAATGCGGACAATGTTAAAGATAAAGATGATTTAGTGGCATTTTTTGCATCTGTTGCAGATTCAGTAAATAAGATGAATAATATCGGTGGATATGAAAACAGAAAACTTTTAGTTGATTTGAAAGATATATTTTTGGATGATGTTATGCATCAATTTAAAAATGGCGATGCTATTGTTCATATTGGATCTGTTGCTAAGTTGCTGACAAAATTGGACAATGAAACGGATAGCGAAAAATACGGGCCACAGGATTTTTTTGGGCTAGGAGAAGTTTTATACAATTATGAACAGAAGTTAATCAAAGATAAAATTAACAAAGAGTTTCCTTTGTTAGAAGCCACTTTAGCATTTCAAGCTCATTATGGGTTTGCCAAATTGAATATAAATGCAAAGCGAGAATTATTTAAACGCTTGGTCAACATAAAAGATAATGGATTGCAAGATCAAGATAAAAAGGATTTGAAAGACTATTTTTGGAGCCACGCAACGGAAATTTTTAAACAAAAAGAAGAATTTACTGAAGCTGAAGCAAAAGAGTTTTATGGATTTATCCAGGATGAAGAAAAGGGAGATAATCAGTATTTTAAGTTATTAAATAGCGCAATTGTTACATTAGGTTTAGGTAATCATAAATATCTGGTCGAGATGTTAAACCAAAATGATAATTTTAACAATATCATTGCCCTCAAAAACGGAAAAGAAAATGAAAAAAACAATGCTTATAAGTCTATTTTAAAGTCTTTAGTAAAACAAAGACTAAACCAAAAAGGCGGATTTATTTCGAGTGCTTATATTAGATGTTATCAGTTGGTAATTGATAATGCGAATGAAATCACAGATGAACAGCAAAGTGGTATTGTTAGCGGTGTTCAAAATGTTTTAAATGATGATTTTCAACCTGAGATCAAAATTTTAACAGCAGCTGTAGGTGAGTTGAAAGATAAAGATAATAAGGCTTTATCTGATTTTTGGAAATCTTGTCGCAAGTCAGAGAAAGATCAAACACAAGCACAGAAAAAGGAAGAAAAGAAATCGATTGTACCTGTTAATAATCAATCTATGGACAATAAAGCAGGAAACAACGGTAAAGAAAATGAAATGATTATAGATACTAGTGACAACAAAAATGAAAAGAAAGATACTAGTAGTAACGATAAAATTTTGGACGCATTAAGTTATATATTCATAGATTTACTTGAACATGACGTAAGCAAAGTAAGTGACGAAAATAATATCAATAATATCATAAATGAAGCAGCTAGTTTAAACTTAGTTGAGATAACAAAGAAATTTGTTCTCTCGCTGTACAAAGCGAATGAAGATGATAAAAAGGAAGAAAACATAGACACAAATCCAAAGAAAGACAAAGAAATAAATGAGCAGCCTGAAAAAGATAATACTGGGATAACAGAAGTCTTGAAGAGATATTATAATACTATTGATAAAAATAGACTAAATGCAGATTCATTGGGTGTGCGTGGTGATTTGGTTTTAGAAAATCAAATTAACAATTTTCACAACCTCGATGGCGACTCCCAAATAAAATTATTGCAATGCATGAAAAATATAAAAAATAATAGCCTAACAAATGATGATTTAGTATATATTAATTTGCGTGCCTACAAAATTAAAACAAAACAGCTTGACAGTTCGTTTGACAGTCCGTTTAAAGAATTAAAGTTAATCACAGGTCCAAATGATAATTCTGGTAAAACACTTGTCAAGTTTTTTCAAGAATACGGTGGCGGTTATACGAAAGAAAATGTAGGTCCTAATCATTTCGAATTAACCAAGATGACAGAAGATCAGATTAAATCTGTTATCAAAAATATCGGCAAAGGCGAAATAACTGACCCACAAGAGAAAAAAAATTTTGCCGGTGCTGTCGTGTTCGTCTTGGAGAAACAGATTCAATACTTGAAGAACGGCTACGAAAGCAATGGTTATGACACAATTGATCAAATAGAAGACAGATATAAGACATACTGGAAAAACTTAATTGGTGCGTTAAAAGAGAAAGGTTTAGTTTCGCTTGGACAAAAAGAAAACTTTGATAGGCAAATAGATAATGCTTGCAATTTAAATGCTGTTGTTGGAGCTCTTGAATGGATTTTGAGTGCGCTTGCAGCGATTTTTGTAATACCTCTGGCCAGCAAAATAATTAGAAAAACGCTTCATTCACCGTTGAAATCTCGAAAAACACGTCATTTAATAAAAAGTGCAGACGCTAATAACGGAATATTTTCTAAGCTGCACGATCTTGCTGCATGTTCTATACCTACACAAGAAAAAAAGAATAATGAAATGTCATTAGACTAATAAGTATCAAGTATTTTCGTGCTAAATTCATAATTTAAAAATTTTTGGGTTAAAAAGTTCGTTTAGCGAAAGTAAATTAAATTGCCTTTGAATTTCTGTAATTAACTGTCAAAAAAGTTTAAGCAGCGCGCAACTTTTCATTATATTATAAATATCGCGCAGGTGTTTAGTAAATTTTATAATAATAATTTGATTTTAGACGAAGCGGAAGAAATTAAAAATGCGAGATTAAATTTGTGTTCGTGTGTGAATTTGAGTTTAAAATTTGGTTTAAAAATTTAGGAAATCAAAGTTTCGGATGTTATGTAAAAAAAGTAAAAGCTGATTTTGATTTTTATAATAATTTTATTGAGATAAAACAGCACGACTGGCGAAATAAAATTTGTCAGCCGTGTTTTTTACGTTTATTACATTTTATCTTATAGCTTATTTTTTCTCTTCGTTTTGTTTCTCGTTTTTTTGTACGAACAGTATCTATCAAAGAAACAGTATTTTTATTTCCATTTCCCAAGTATATAAAACGACTCTAAACGTTTTTGTTTAGGAATTGGTTCTTGCTTTCTAACATCTCTTTCATTTCTTTTTCTTATGAATCTTCTAAACACTGACTCATACTTTAAATCAGTATTGATTTTGGTTCCTGGTTTCACTGCCTTAATTGTTTCCTCGTCGTCATTCTCTGACATACTTTCATTTGCCAACTTATTTAATTCATCATCATTTTCACTTTTATATTTGCTAAATATCGAATAACTTTTATTTTGAGATGATTGTTTTAAACCAGCTGATATATCTTTGATTAATTCTTTTAAGTCAGACGATATCTCGAAATCTTTGGG
>CAMKTI010000029.1 GCA_946415665.1 uncultured Clostridia bacterium | reverse complement strand
ATATTTGGATAAAGTATTGACAAACAAAAATTTTTGTTCTAAAATGAATATACAGTATTCGGGCGAAATCATTTTGCGCCGTAAATATGATTTTTTAATATAGAATGCTGGTTTTGTGCTTTGTTGTAAGTTGTACAACAAAATCTTTGTTTATTTGTTTGTTTGTTTTAAAAGAGGAGGATTTTATTATAAACGAAGCAGATCAAGCACAAGCAGAAAAGTCAAAGACATGTAAATTCACTGTTAAGAGATCCGATCGTACTGAATGGACTGGGAATATAACGATAGAACCAACAGATACAGTGGAGACACTTGTGGAAAAAATGGCACCATCTATGATTGAGGATGAATTTGTAGAAAATAATGCCTGCGTTATGCTGAAATTTAGGGGTATGTGGATTACTACCGGTAATAATAAATCAAAGAGTTTAAAGGAATTGCATATTTATGATGAAGGTACCGTTCGATTCGTCGTCATATCGTTCGGTAGAGAGTCGTGCAAGAAGCGGTCGTGTACTACGATCCAAGTTACGTCAAAGCAAGAAAAAATGGACTTGGGAAAATTGCCGTTATATGAAGTGGTATCTGTAGAAGATGCTACCAATCCAGGTAAAAAACACAACCAGTTTCAAGAAACAGGTAAATTTGTAGAATTATCAAAAGGCAGAAAGTTAGTGAAATATAATGGTTTTAATTTAGGAAGTAAAATAGAACCTTATACTCTAGAAGCAACTAATCCATTAGAAAGATTTATTTGCAGTGATCATTTAAAGAAGCAATATGCGGAAGGAAGGTTGATGAATGCGGAAAAGATTTTGGAACGTAAAATTGGTGGTTTTAATACTATCTTAGAAGAAGGTGCACAGGATAATGGTGCAGGAAAAATTGATGAAGATAAATATCAAGAAGTTGCATCTCAAAACGGTTGGCAAGGTATAAATACAGCGGAGTATATAAAACCGTATGCTAAGGGGAGTATCGGAATATTTAAGCTTCAAATCAATGATGTGGAGCGGTGGTATGGAAAATTGTCTGATATATTACTAGATAAAGCTTATTTATCCTATAATAAAAATTTGGATGTTCTAATTTCGGCAGCTGATAAGCTTTATGACGCGAATAAAATAACTCTTGAGCAATTTGCAAACTTAGCTCTTATGTTGCATTATGCTTATGAATTGCGCAGACTACCAAACGAAAAAGGCGGTAAACTTAATTCTGATATAGAACCAATACAGCTTGATGAACACTCTCAAAAGGTACTCGCTAAAATATTGGATAAGATAAATAATGAATTATATAATTTATGCCAAGTTAATGGATATGTAAAGGATCAACGTGCAGACTTAGGAGCAGCGAATAATAAATTGAATGAAAAGTTAGAAAATAATGAGGGTGAGGTTGTTGTAAATAATGAATATCCAAGTTTAGACGTAGACAAAGAGGATAATAAATCGAGTAAAGTTAGAAAATAATGAGAATGATATGGCTAATTTAGATAGTTGTTTGGCTTTTATCTTTGGATGTCTGGACGATCAAGAAAAACTTGAGAAAAGATTAGAATTAAAGCAAAAGGAATGTGAAAAAGATACTACAAATGTAGAAAATGAGATCAATCAGATTTCTCAGGAACTGGATGAAAAGAAAAAAATAACAAGTGCAACTTCGTTCAAGAAAGCTTTAGAGTATGTTAAAATGCTTGATTGTGTTAAATATCTTGTGAATCACGTGGAAGCGAAAAAGGTGGTTGTTAAGCGCAGGTTAAGTGTATTACAGAGTATAGCGAATTTTTTTTATTCAATCTTTTATATATTGTCATATCGATGCTACAAAGAGACAGAGATCAAGATCGAATCTGTTTTGAAATTTGGCGATGTTGGTGTATTTGAGCAGTTCAATACAGTTTCACAAAAAGATTTAAATGAGATGGTCATGAAAAACATTGATAATGAGCTTGGCAAAGCTTATTGTTAAGTTTCTTGCAAACAAAAAAACTCGATTCGTCGAGTTTTTTTTGTTTCGAAATTTAAGTTAAAATACAATATCAGAGGACACTCAAATAGCATAAATTAAACTTGTCCGTTATGAGAAGCAATGGCACACAATTTATATGAAATTTAGTAGATGGTTACAGGACGGTACAATCGTGAATATTTTAGATACTGTCTACATGAAAAAAATTTAAAAGAACCACAGATACATAAAGATACAACGAACATAATATAGAAGCGATAAAACCATCGAGCGTTTTAGCGTATCGGGTGGCGATACCGTGCCAACGTTTAAAAGCAAGGAAAGTATTCTCGATAATATGTCTAAAGCGATAAAGTTTACGGTGAGACTACTGTCTCTTTTCTTCAAAACCCTAAAACCTTTAAAATCACGTTGTTCAAGTCTGTTGCGTTTTGCTGTATAAGACAAGATTTCGTTGGTATCATAAGCTCTGTCTGCGAATAATAATTTTGCCTCGAGATTTTTGAGCAAGTTAATAGCCTTTTTTACAATCAGCACACATTCCATCTGTAACGACAAACTTTACAGGCATACCGCGCTTATTGACGCCTAAGTGTATTTTCGAATTGAGCCCCCTTTTGTCTTTGATATAGCCTGATTTTCACCGCGAGCCCCAGCTGTATTTTTACATAACTCGAGTCTATCATTAGCTATTCAAAGCTCACATCACCTTTCAGTATCTCAAATAATTTTTTTCACATACCTTTGCGTTGCCATCGAATAAATCTTTGATGAACTGTACCCCACTTTCCATAATCCGGCGGCAAATACCTCCTCGGAGATCCTGTTTTAAGTATCCAAAACTTGTATAAAATCTACGATACGTTTTTTTCCATTTTTATTTTGATCCTTTTTTTTAATTCCCTCTATTATACTTTTATTATACTTTATTTTATAATTTATTCCTCTTTTTTATCTTTTTTGTGTAGACACTATCTAGTGGATCGTGCCTGCGATACTAACAAAATTTTGTCTTATATTGATGAACAAAACATGAAATCGATTATTCCTCCGAAACGCAACAGACTTGAACAACGTAATTATGATTGTATACTTTACCATTTTCGATATATTGTTGAGAATACTCCTCTCGTTTTTAAACGTTGGTGTTGTATTGCCATTCGTTATGGTAAAACTCTGGATGCTTTCATCGCTTCTATTTATGTTCGTCGTATCTTTACGTATCTGTGATTCTTTTAATTTTTTTCATGTAGACAGTGTCTAGAAAATCGTTTTAAAAATATAATTTATTTTTTTGGCAACCAAAAAATAAGCTGCAACTTAATTATTTTTTACCTTTTAATTGTCTTGTCAAATATATTTACATAATTATGTTATTATAATAAAAAGATTTAGAAGGGGAGTTTATATATGAGCAAAAAATTTTCGTTAGCAAAAAAAATTTTTATCGCGATGATTTTAGGTTGCTTGGTTGGAATTTTATTTAATTATTTAAAAGAAAAATATGGCTTAGACGAATTTGAAAAATTTTTTTTAGACGGCTGTGTAAAAATGATTGGCACGGCATTTACGAATTTAATTAAAGCAATGGTCATGCCATTAGTTTTTGTAAGTATTTCGCTTGGCGTTGCATCGATTGGAAATTTAAAAAAATTGAGTCGAGTCGGCTTAAAAATTTTTTTATTTTATCTTGGCACAACAATAATTGCTGTTAGCTTAGCGATATTTTTAACAAAATTTATTGACCCGGCAACTAATTTTCACGTAAAAAATAAATTTAGTTTAAATCAAGAAATAAATGACGAGCCACAAAAAAAAGTTAGTATCGCAAATATGATTTTAGAAAGTGTTCCAACTAATCCGATTCAATCTTTTGTCCAAGAAAACATGTTACAAATTATTTTTTTGGCGATTTTATTAGGTGTCGCAATTACACTCTTACAAGAAAAATCTGATCTAATAAAAAAATTTCTTGAGCAATCAAATGAAATAAATTTAACGATTATAAACATGATAATGAATTTCGCACCGATAGGAGTTTTTTGTTTGATAACTTATACGTTTTCAAATTTTGGAATCGGAATGATTTCATCAATGGCAAAATATATATTTGTTTTTTATTTGGCATTAATAATTCATACGATTCTTGTTTATGGTTTCATGTTAAAAATTTTTACAGGCCTAAGCGTAAAAAAATTTTGGCAAAAATTTTGGCCGGTGGCAAGTGTTGCATTTTCTACGGCGTCATCAAATGCGTCGTTACCAGTTTCAATTAAAGCGTCAGATAATATGGGTGTCTCAAAAAATATTTCTTCGTTTGCTTTGTCTCTTGGCGCAACAATAAATATGAATGGAACATCAATTATGCACGGAATCACAGTTGTTTTTTTGGCGCATATTTATAACGTAAATTTAAGTTTATCTGATTTAATAAAAGTTGTTTGCACGTCAACGCTTGCATCGATAGGAACGGCAGGTGTTCCAGGAGTAGGAATGCTTATGATGGCAATGGTTTTAAAATCAATTAACATCCCTGCTGAAGGTTTAGCAATTGTTTTAGGCATTGACAGAATTTTAGATGCTGGCAGAACAGTTGTAAATGTTATGGGCGATAGTGTTTGCACTCTTATCGTTGCTTTCTTAGAAAAAGAATTTGACAGAAAAAAATTTGATTCGTGAATAAAAAAAAAATAGCCGGTAATAATATTATTCGTCATAGATAATAAAAAATAAAATTCTATGATTGACTTATTAAATCGAGGAGGTTAAATAGTCATGTCTGATAATAAAAATGATAAATACGGTGAAGAAGAAAATAATTCTTCTGATAAAAAAAATAAAAATAATAAATAGCACACAAAAACACACGCTGAATTATAAAAATCAACGTGTGTTTTTTTTATGCACTATATTTTGTGATTAAATTCTCGACGGCAATCTTATCAAGCGTTTGTCCCGTTTTAATTTTAAAATCTAATTCACGACATTCTCTTATCGCACAAATTAATTTATCGCAAGAAAAATTTTTGCCTTGCTTTAAACAATCCGAAACAATAAAACTTCTCGTGTTTAATAAATTAGCAATCGAATTTATATCTTTTCCTGACTCATAAAAAATTTTTGCCTGTAAAATAAAAATAAATTGCCGCGCAATCATAAATAAAATCATAAACGGCTGCTCTTTTAAAAAAATCAAATTATTATAATCTTCGAGCGCCAATTCAAGATTTTTGTTTCCCATGTGAAAAACCAAATCAAAAATTTTTGTTTCTATATTTTTGCTACACATTAAATTAATATCGTCGCGCGTGATTTTACCCGAATCATTTTTATACGCAATTAATTTTTCGATTTCATTTTTTAAAAAATACATATCGCTGCCAACATTTTTTAAAATTAATTCTGCATCATCAGGCAAAATTTCTTTTCCATCGCGTTTAAAAATTTTTATAATCCATTTAATCAATTCTTTTTTCGATGGCGATTTTATTTCAAAAATTTCTCCCACGTCACAAATTTTTTTATATAACTTATTTCGTTTATCTATTTTTTTTTCCACAAAGACCAAAATATTTGTTTCACAAAAGTCAGGCATGTTTTTTAAAATCATCTCAACTTCGTTTTTTTTGCCCGTATAAAAAAAATCACTTTCTTTAATTAAAATTAATCTGTGTTCGCTAAAAAAAGGCAATAATTTTGCACAATCAATTATTTCAAATACATTCCCATTAAAAATATTAAAATTCATATCCAAAAAATTTTGGTTCACAAATTTTTTTTTCATCGCGTCAATATAATAATCAATCAAATAATTTTCTGTGCCATAAAACAAATACAAATTTTTTAAGCCGTCTTTTTCAATTTTTTTTAAAATATCAGCCACAATTAATCACCCTAAATTTTTTTGATTAATATTTTAGCAAGCAAAAAATTTTTTTAAATAAAATTAAAAAACATAAAATCAATCATTATTTATGAGATTGTTTTGTTTGTGGTTTGAACCTTCGCGACTGGGAACTATTTGTTGTTGCGGAATAATATTTAATTCTCGTTGTCTTTCTTCAAAAGCAGAAATTTTTGTTCCTAAATTTTTATAATCACAACCCTTTTTAATTGCAAAAGCACAACAAACTATAAAAATAATTGCAAGTGCAACTAACACAAAGATTAAAATTATTGTCTCTAAAAAAATTATCGCCAAAGCAACCAACATTAAATCAACAGCTGCAGCAAAAATTATTTTTTTTATTTTGCTCCAAGCATTTGACCGTTTTTGTTTGTTTCCTTCGTTCTGATTTTGATCTACAATTAATTTGTTTCTTTCTTTCAGTTTTTTTAACGTTTTTATCTTTTTCTCTTCATCTATTTTTGTTTGTCGTTTCTCAAGTATTTCTTTTAATTTTTCTCTTTGTTTGATTCTTTTATCATTTTCTTTCAAGTCATTTAACGTTTGAGATTTGGTTTTTTCCTTTATGGCGTTTATGGCGTTATACAAACTTTTAGTTGCTTCTGCGTTTTTTGCCTTAATTTTTTTATTATTTTCATTCCATTTTTTTAAAATGTGAGATTCATAACTTTTATCTGCAGTTTGTTTTGCCTGAACTCTCTTTTTCAAAATTTCTTTTAGTCGCTTAATTCTTTTATCTATTTCATTCCATTCTTTTAAAGAATGGAAAGTATGAGATTTAATTAGTTTCTCTAATTTGTTCTTGGCTACAGCAAATTTGATTTTTTTATTATTTTCTTTCCAATTGTTTATTACGTTCTTTTGGTTTGTTTTAGTTATTCTTTTATTAAGCAGATCAAGCGCTTTTAATTGCTTAAGATTTTTTGCCAATGTGAAGCAATACTTCTTTTTTGCTGTGTTTTTAATTTTTTCTTTTGCTGTTGCCTCTTTCATACTCTCTGCCAAAATCTTAAATACTTTTTTATTAATTTTGGTTCTTAGACATGAAAAAAGTAATATTGGCTTGATCTTAAATTGTCTGATCCACTTATAAAGAGAAGATTGAGCCGTACCACTATCTATACTATACAAAAACTTATTGGGATACAAGCCAAACTCATCTAGTGAAATTCGGCCTTTTGCATAGAATAAATTAACCATTCTATTTATGGTCTTATCCATTTTATTCCGGGGCAAATTCCGACACAGAACTTCATAAGCTTTATAATCACCAATTAAATAATCTCCGTCAACTTTTCTAAATTCAATATTGTCACTTTGTTGATTAACAATATAATTCTCATTGTTTATTATTTTTTTATGCAACAAATATAAATACCAGATCAAATCAAATTTGTTACAATTAAAATATTCATATATGCTATTATCTTTGACTTCTTCGTTATAAAAATAAATTTCCTCTACAACAATCCTAAGAAAATCTTTGTATTCATCGATGGATACATAATTTTCTAACTTTACATCGGCAAAATATATTCTTTCTATAACATCACAAATAAAACCCAAAGGGTGTGGAAAAAGTCTGTCAAATTCTTCTTTAAAAACCTCTGAAGGTTCATTTGTATATCTTGCTATAAACTTAGTATGAAAATCATGAATAAATTTTATTGCAGCTAAAGCCACCCTAAAACTTATTTTTTCTACATGATGAATTGCAAAATAAAGATTATCTAAATCATCTTTTATCTTTTCTGTACACAACGAATATAATTTTTGAACAATATTGTTTTCATCGCTTGACAGAAGATATTCTTGTGTTTTCTCTGGATATTTTTTGTTGAAGTGATAAAGTGATTCGCAGTCGCCATGATTAAAAGCAAGTTCAATTAATATTTCTTCCGATAACACATTTTCGTGAAAATCAGAGTATAAATGATACATATCATTGTCTTTTGCCCATTTATAAAAATCTTTTACATGATAATCATCCCAAAATATATATTTTTTTCTAATGTTTTCAATCTTGTCATCAGGTTGATATTCACATAATAAAAATTTATTATTATCTAGATTTAAATTCCCTTTATTGTTCTCATCATAAAATATTTTTTTGTACAACAAATACAATCGGAAACTTAAATTTTTATTAATTGGCTTCAGTTTCTCATAATCTTTCATTCGCTGGAACTCTGAGTAATATATCTCTACACATGCTTTACATAAATTTAGCAAATTTTCTTTTGCATTCGGCCAAAATGGTTTCTCTTTTGACATGACAGTATTAGCTGGAAAAGATATTTGTCCAACAATCTCAGAGACAACACTAAAAATATTTTTGTCACCACGAAAATATTTCATATATTTATCATCACAAATATCGCCATAGCATTTCTCAATATAATCATCATTTCCCCGAACAACAAAATTTGCTATCGATTTAATTAAATAAACCGCTGAAGTAAAACTAATTTCCATCTTTTCTTGTAACAACAGATTTGAAAAAATTTCTATACTGTCGAGAAACATATCTCTTTCATCTTTTTCTTTTCTTGGGTACGAGTCTATTTTTGTATCCATACATAATTTTTTTAGAACATTCGTCTCCATATTATCTGACAAAAGTAATTTTTGTAGTTCATTTTGTAGTTCATCATGACTTTTTGTTTTGTATAACGTTTTTACAGCATAAAACACATGCGAAATATTTTTATCATTTTGTACCACATTAAATAATTCTTTCGGATTATGTGTTTTTTTTATTAATTTTGATAATTCATGTTTCCAAAGTCTTGAAACGAATTCTTTTGAATCAACTTTTTGTTTTAATAACTTACCGATATTTTTTTTTGTTTTAATTATCGAAGTTAAATTTTCCCAATCCCTTGGCAAACAATCTACCAAAAAAATCAAATGTGAAAAATTATTTTTTGTTAGATACTCTTTAAATTCTTGTATCCTATCATTCATATAAAAAACATTTTTTGATGATATTGCCTCATATCCATCTGAAATTTTATATTTTTTTAAAAAATGTGGTTCGTCGCTTAATTTTAATGGATTTTCGTATCTGTTACGAGCTTTAAAAAAATCACTGTCGAAATTTATTTTTTTGTAAATCAAATACAACCACAGAATTAAATCCTCATTTTTTATAATATCATCTCTTTTTACATACTTAAATGCGATATTCAAAATAAGAAATGAGTTCTTAATAATTTTGTTACACAAATTATTTTTAGGATCGTCTTTTTCAATAACATCATTCCATGTGAAATATGTTTTACCTATAAGATTTACAAGTATGTCAATAGAATGTTTAGTAATCATATTTCTGCAATTTAAATAATTGTCATAATGGTTGTTTTGCCAGTATGTCATTGCTCTTGCTGTTGTAACAATTTTTTGTGTAAGCGAAATGAGTTTCTTTGCCACATCTAAACCAATTTCTATGCCATCTTTTGTACCATCTTTAGATATTTCATTACATAATTTTTCTAAAACATCTATTTCCAGATTATTGAACAAAAACAATTCTTGAAGCTTGTCGTAACGTTGTATTCTGTATAACGTTTTTACAGCGTAAAACGCATGCGAACTATTTTTATCATTTTGTGCCACATTAAATAATTCTTCCAGATTACGCGTTTTTTCGAGTAACTTTGATAATTTATGTTTCCAAAGTTTTGAAACGAATTCTTTTGAATCAACTTTTTGTTTTAATAACTTACCGATATTTTTTTTTGTTTTAATTATCGAAGTTAAATTTTCCCAATCCCTTGGCAAACAATCTACCAAAAAAATCAAATGTGAAAAATTATTTTTTGTTAGATACTCTTTAAATTCTTGTATCCTATCATTCATATAAAAAACATTTTTTGATGATATTGCCTCATATCCATCTGAAATTTTATATTTTTTTAAAAAATGTGGTTCGTCGCTTAATTTTAATGGATTTTCGTATCTGTTACGAGCTTTAAAAAAATCACTGTCGAAATTTATTTTTTTGTAAATCAAATACAACCACAGAATTAAATCCTCATTTTTTATAATATCATCTCTTTTTACATACTTAAATGCGATATTCAAAATAAGAAATGAGTTCTTAATAATTTTGTTACACAAATTATTTTTAGGATTGTCTTCTTCAATAACATTATTCCATGCGAAATATGTTTTACCTATAAAATTTATAAGTATGTCAATCGAATATTTAGTAATCATATCCTTGTAGTTTTTTGAATTATTGGCAGAATGATCATTTTGATTGAAGTCTATTTCTGCTATTTTTAGATATGTTGTTGTAACAATTTTTTCTGCCAACGAAATAAATTTTTCTGCCGCATTTAAACCAAATTTTGTACCATTTTTAGCTATTTCATCAATAAAACAAAATGAATCTTTTATTTTTTTAATCAAAATTATGGAATTATTTTCTTTTTTTAGACAGCCTTCTATAACGGCATTAAATATATTTCCATTATTTTTATCTGAATTTTGTAACAAAAACTCATTAAATTGGTTTTGTTCTCTTTGAATCAATACTTTGAGAAGATACAAGGATTCGAAAAAATAAGAGGAAGATTGGGTTTTGTCAATCAATTGCTGAGTTGTACATAGCATCCTGCCTGCTTCAACAATAGACAACATTTTATATTTATTTTGATCGAGAAACAAATCACATTCTTGATCAATATTGCCCCATTTTATACCTTTCGGTAGTTTTGGCAGCATTTCGTTAATATCTTTTTGAGATAAATGTTGATCCACAGTTTTATAAATTTCTAACGCTGTTTTGATAGGAACCATAAAACAACTCACTGAGCCGTTTTCATCTAACATGACACCATTGCTAAATTTTCTTTGACCATTATTTGTTTTTGAAAAAAATTGCGCCATATTAATTTGCGTCATATGAGTAACAGCTGCACTTACTTTGGAAAAAGCATAGACTGACATCTTGCACATTTTTTTAACTAGTTTATATTCGACAAACGAAACATTGTGGAACAAATTATTAATCAAACCATCAACTGATTTTTTTTTTTTATTTTTAATTTCTTGGATTAATTTTTCTGGACGATGATTTATTAAGAAATTTATTTCATACGCATTATAAATGTATTCACACATATTTTCAGGTTTTAAATCGTAAGAAAAAATATAGCCTGCATTTATAAAACTTTGCCATAAATGAAATAAATTCATCACACCAAAGTCATTATAACTATCTTTTAATTTCTGGTTTGTCTTATCTGATTCAATTTCTTCCAACGCTTTTTTATATTCGATAATAATATCCGTCATTAAAAAACTCAAGCTTGCGTCCGTATTTTTTTCCAAATCATTTTGATTCACTACGCCATCCATTATTTTACCAAATTCCATTTTCGCATGCTGACAAACATAATTTACATAAAGATTAAACCAATCGTAAGTTATTTTTATTTTTGAGTCGCTAAGATAATTTTGCATTAATATAACTAAATGTTTTGTTTTTTCGTCTATTCTTGCTTCATCTTCAACAGCTTTAAGTTTTGTATCTTTAAATAATTCATTTGCTTCCACAAATTTTCTTATTTTTGGTTGTACAACATCAAGTATTTTTTCATCATAACCTAAAAAATATTTTTCAAATTTATTCAATCCAATTGGTTTGTCTTTATCATCATAAACTTCAAAACTTTCCTTTACGTTTTGCCAGTATAAAATTTTGTTTTGGAATGATTGTCGTTTCTCTTGTAATGCTTCCGACTCTTTTTTTAACTCTTTATCAGTTTGATTTTTACCGATATCTTTAATTATTTTTGCTTCCTGTTTTTTGTACTCTTCTATTGAAATATTATTAGGAATACGATCTATTGCTTTTTTTATATTATTTCGTTTTGCTTTAATATCTTTAATCTTCGTTGTTAACTCATCGATTGGTTTATTATTAAGATCTCTAAGTTCTTTTTTTGACAGATTTTTTTCATTGCAAAAAAAGTAATTCAAATAATAACTTAGCTGCACAAAAAAATTTTTATATGCCACATTTGACCCACTATCTAAAGATTCAATCAAGGCTTTTAAAACACTAAATTCTATCTTGGTTTTTTTATTTGGCGAATTATTTTTATATGTGCAATTCACACCATTTTGAGATTGATATTGCTCGAATGTTTTATCCATTTCATCTTCTTTTATTCGATCTTTAAAATATTTGTTATCACGAGTAATTTTTTTAATCATATCCAAAAATTCTTTCCCTTGATCCGTCAATATCTCATCAATATTTTCTTCTAAAATATATTTCGTTATCGAGTCTTCTTTATCAGGATTGTTTCCAATATCACAATTTTTGTCTTCACTTAATTTTGTTTTTATTTCATCTGGATTTTTGAAAAAAAACTCTAACGGAGATTTATCAAAAAAATATATTTTCATCTCTATTTTTTCTTTTTCTGTAAACTCGATTGCTTTTAAGGCGCTATCAAGCAAATCGCTTTCAAAATACTCTGCGATATTTTTAACCAAATTAAATTTTTCTTGATAGTGATTGCCAGTAACTTCGTCCATCATAGCTGAATTGTTTTCGTTTTCAACAAACTCTTTTAACTTTCCTTCTGATTTTGCTAAATTATTTTCTTTCAGATAATTACAAAGCGTAGTATAAAGATATGCGGTTGCGTCGCGTAAATTTTTTTTTTCATCAACCATTAAAAACCGTCTAGTGTTAGTATCATATTTGACACAAAGTTCGTTATTAGAATTTGCTAGCTTCAGAAAATCAGATATTTGCTGGTCAATTGATTCTGCATGTCGTGCAAGTTCTTTCTCATCAACATCATATAAATTATATTCTTGATTATCATTTAAAAATACATTTTCCACAATGAGTTTAAAAAGAGCCTGTGTTTTATTTTTATCTTGATAATCAGAAAAATTATAAATACACATATCGATATCAAGGAAACAATATTGCTTTAATAATTCGCTTCTGAAGATCTCAGTATTAAAATTGCTCATACCAGTAACAAGTTTGCCTGTCTTTCTAATGTTAAAATTTCTGTAATACAATAGTTCTCTATGATTTTTTCCATATTCCGTAGCTTTTTCGAAATACTTAGACAAAAAATCATCACAAATTACGTCGAACATGTCCCAATCTTTTACGCCAGAACATGATAAAGCAATTTCACGATTATATTCCACACTATTATCCGATGAATTATTGTTAAACATCCCGATAATAGTAATCGGGTTGTTTTGGCTTTGCCAACCATCTCTCGAGTCGACTGGTGCTTTCTTTAATGTTTCGTGTATACGTGATATATCAATATTAGTGAATTTTGGCAAAACTTCTGCCAAAAACGCATTTTCTTTAATAACTTCACCTAACATTCCATTTATTTGGCATGTATTACCTGAAGCACTATATAAATCAAAACCTAATTCTTTTGCAGAAAGAAATTTTAATAACTTAGCAATCGGCATAAACCACATAACTTCTTTTGTTTCTTTATTTTCAAATATATATGTGGGATCATTTTTGTCAGACATGTCAATATACCTCCTTTGAGTTGATCAATCTTAAACATTATTTATTATAACATATAATTCTTTATTTGCTAACAGTTTTATAGACCAAAATACAATTCAGATGATTTTATTTGTATCCAAAATTTGATTGACACATCTGTTCCGGTCTTGCTACTATTAATTTTCTTCCATATCATACAATCCAAATTCTTGTTTTTTTATTCTTCTTTGTTTTTATCAAAAATATTTAATTCTGCTATCTTGATTGCCATTTTTTGTACTATTGGCTTACATATGAACTTTTATGTAACTCGAATCTATCATCACTATGCATTTTTTAGCTTCGTGCCATTGCTAAGAACTTCAAATAAATACTCACACATTCCATTTTTTGCCCACCAAATAAATCTTTTGTATACCGTGTAATACTTCTTATAATCTAGAGGTAAATAGCTCCACAATATCCTGTGTTCTTACTATCTAAAACACCGCATTCATAAAGTTTCTATTGTCTTTCGCTGTTTCTCCCTGCTTCTCCTTTTGACCCGTCAAGTATTCTTTTATGGTGTCCTATTTTATATCTGTTATATAACGCCTTTTACAATTCAAGTTATTTATTATTTCGTCTTCTTTATTCTTTCTTTACTACTTTACCATCTTTTTTCCACTATTTATTTCCCCTTTTTTACATCTTTTTGAAATATTTGTCAACACCATCTAGCCAAACGTAGTTCAATGTATCATAGAGTTTTGTGCACGTTTTAATATTTATTGGATTTTAATGGTCATTATTTTATTTTTTCCGTTTGGTGAATTATCATATATATAAATTCAGGTATCGTTCACATAAAAAGCAAGTCAAAAGTAAAAGCAAGGGAGATGAAGGGAGATGGTAGAGATAAAAATAGAATCAAACTTATCGTAGCAAATAAAAACTTTTCTAAAGCGTTTTAATCTCAGAAAATATCGCTCGATATTCTTGCGTTGTTTATAAATGTGTTTATCATAGCTACAAGAAAACTTACGATTTTTTTTAGGTGGAACAATTGTTTTAAGCCCGTAGGCCTTGGCCAAAGCCAAAGTTTTATCATTTTCATACGCTCTATCCATCAGGAGATAATTATTATTTTTGGAATATATGGATTCAATCAGCTTTCTTCCTTCAGGAGCATCGTGAGAATTGCCAGGAGACAAACGAAAAAACACTCGACGTGAATGAAGATGCAAAAAATAAATGCAATTTCGTTATCATTATCAATCCTTTTTTAAACGTTTAATACTCTATTTTTGATTATCTTTATTCTTTTTTGCATCTGGACTCACCTATATTCTTGTATTATCAATGAAGAATATATAATCCTCTTCATTAAGCAGTTTTTGTTTTTTCATAGCTCCCAAACTTAAGGTTTTAAAGAAAAAAAACAATAGCTTTTGGCAATTGTACTGTTCTTCGAGCATCTACTAATTTTCATATAAACTGTATGACAATTTCCATATTTTTTTGGTAATACTATCCATTTGCAACCATTCTCTATTATGTAAAGAATTTTACATATTTCTTTTCGGTCAATTTATTTTTATTTTATGTGAACGCTACTTAGTAAAATAGGTATATCTTCTTAATTTAGATTTGTAAGTATCATTTCATAAAGATCTTTGTTTGCTTTAAAACGTACGATTCGAAATCCAAGTCCATAGAATTCAACAGAATCGTATTTTTTCGAATTCTGTTTTTTGTTTGAGGTAATCAAAAGAAAAACTTGTCGGCACGCATCGATAATGATTTTGTCTTTCTAGAGTTTTTTTGTTTCTTTGTTTTGTCTAAGTGCCAGTTTTAAAGTAATTATTTGATCAAATTCAATCCCATTTTTAATGCCATTTCGTCTATTTTTTTTTTTTTTTTGAATATGTGCCATGTTGCCATGTGATTTATGTCTTTGCTACAATCAACGTTTTCTTGATATTTGATCGATCAATCATTTTTTGCAATGCACTGCTTATTCAAATCCTCACGTCCTTGTATAGACGTGATGTGCAAGATCAAAAAGCACATTTAAATGCAATAGATTGTATGGTTTTTGACAATTAGCACCAGGGTGATAAGATGAGGCGTTATCTGAATT
>CAMKTI010000028.1 GCA_946415665.1 uncultured Clostridia bacterium | reverse complement strand
ATAAATTAATATCTTCTTCCGCTAATAATTTTTTTTTGTCTATCAACATCAACTTATTTTTATAATAAATATTTACATATCCCAAACCATCATTTTTTTTTACCGGCGCTAAAATTTTTTTTGGTAACCTCAATTTTAATTTTAAATCGGATTTATTTATAACTTTTGGTACATGCAAAACTATATCATTTTCTAAAAAAACATTAACTGTATCTATATCAACCGTTTTATTTTTATACTTTTGCACTACCGTACAATTTTTTTGCAAATCATTTTTTTTCAACAAATTTAAATCATGAAATCCATTTTCAAATCCATAATCAAAAATTTTTTGTGTGTCAATATAGCTATCAAAATTTTCTGCTTCCATAACCGCACAAATTAATTCCATATTATCTTTTTTTGCATAACTTACAAGCGTATGTTTTGCTTCATCAGTATATCCTGTTTTTCCACCAATTAAATTTTTATAAAAATATTTGCCATTCTTGTGAATCATTTTATCCGTGTTATATAAAACTCTTGTTTGAGGTTGTTTTTCAGTTGGCGGAATTTCATAACGTTCTGTATTTATTATCTCATTAAATTTTTGGAATTCCGTTGCTTTTTTCATAATCAAAGCCAAATCATATGCACTTGTATAATGATTTTCATTATGAAAACCGTGTGCATTTACAAAATTTGTATTTTTACAACCCAATTCTTTTGCACGTTGATTCATTAGCTTACAAAAATTTTCTATATCTCCAGAGACATATTCTGCCAACGCATTTGCAACTTCATTTGCTGATGCAACTAATAAACCATAAAGTGCTTGCTCAAGAGTTAAAGTTTCTCCTTCATTCATTGCAATATGACTGCTTCCCGGTTCAAGATTATAAATTGCATCGTGCGACATTTTTATTTTTTGATTTAAATCTTTCGTTTTTTCTAAAACTAAAAGTGCGGTCATAATTTTTGTTGTGCTCGCAGGAAATTTTTTTTCATCAGGATTTTTTTGATAAATCACAACTCCTGTATTTTTATCCATTAAAACCGCGCTTTGACAATTAATTTCCAAATCATTAGCAAAAACTTTTATTGGAACTATTGCCATTGAAAAAAAATAAGTGTATAATAACAACGCGACAATAAATTTATTGATTTTATCTGCCGCAAAAAAATTTGTTTTTGATTTCATATTTTTTATTCCTTTTAGGTTAAATTTTTACGAATAATTTTATCCCATATTAAAGAAAAATTAAACTCACAAATAAAATTCTTAAACTAAATTTTGAATTAAATTAATTGGTTTTTTGGAGGGAAATAATTTTGGATCGAGATCGCTTAAAAATATTAGCTGTATTTGTTTCTGTTTTTTTGATTTTATGCGGATATTTTTATTTTACGCAAAGAAACACAATGATAAATAAGGTTGCTAAAATTCAGACACAGAGTTCAAACTCAGAAATTTCCCAAAATCATCCGGAACTTGAATCGGCAGAAAAAATAATAGATGGATTAAAAGTTATGACTTCGACAGTTCACGTTGCAGGGGCTGTAAAAAATCCAGGAGTTTATAATGTCCCATCATCTTCAAGAGTTATTGACGCCATTGAAAAAGCAGGTGGGGCAACAGAAAACGCAGATTTAGATCAAATAAATTTGGCAGATTATATTTCTGACGGACAAAAAATCGAAGTTCCAAGCTTTAAACAAGATAATACTTTGTCAAACTACAAGTTAATCACTGATAAACTTGAGCAACTTGATGCTAATAACGGTGATTCCGCAAACAAAAAATCATCGGTAAAATCAGAATTGGTGAATATAAATACAGCTGATTCAAGCGAATTACAGTCGTTGCCCGGGATAGGAGCTACAATCGCGAAAAATATTGTTGAATATCGTAAAGAAAACGGAAATTTCGAGACGATAGAAGATTTAAAAAATGTGTCGCGCATTGGCGATAAAACTTTTGATAAGTTAAAAGACTTAATTACAGTCGATTGATTTTTTATTTTATTTTTTGCTTTTATTTTGCTTTTGATGAGGAGGTTATGAAATGAGTAATTCCAATTTTAGTCCAAAAAGCAGTAATGGAGATGGAGCACCGCTTAAAGAAAAATCACGTTGTGCTGGAGAGAGAGCTGCCGAAAAATTAAAAATCAAAAGCGGTAAAACATTAACCCTGAAAACAAAAAAAACAGTTGAAATAAAAAAGCAGTTAGTAAAAAAAAACATGGCTGGCCAAAAAAAAATACAGGCTGATTTGATTCGTGAACATCAAAATAAGTTAAATAATGTTGCTTGTTTGCAAGATATAAAAATAGAATTCGGCAGTAATGTTATGAAAGAAAATTTTTTTGACAAAGCTGTTCAAAACGCTCAAACCCAAAATCAAAATATTATATGTGAGCAAAAAAATATGGATCAACATTTAAAAGTTTGTGATAAAGGAGAATTTTGGGGATCAGATTCGCTTGGGCGAGATGTTTAGATAAGTTTTTGCGATTGATGTTATTTTTTTGATCTGAAAAATATTATTTTTAATAAAACAAATGCCTTTTGTGTGGACATTTTTTTTGTGACTCTCGCTAAATTATGAAAATAACAAGCAAATAAATAAAAATGGTAAAAGTTATATTTATGCTTTTGATTTTAACTTTAAAAATTTATAAATCAGCTTTTTGGTGGTTATTTTTATTTTTGGTTTCACAAAGAACCTCTACAATTTTTTTGCAGAGGCTTTTTTTGTGAACCAAAATATATTTTTCCATAACACATAATATTTACTTAAGCTTCTGTTTTAAAATCGATATTTTTTTATTTTTAAACTTTAGTAAAATACATGTCGAGCAAAAATCTGATTTAAATTAATTTTTTGTTACAATAGGTTGGATTTTTGTAAATTAAAATAAAATTTATCGGGGGATAAAAAATATGCAAAGGGAAATTTTTAAATCTAGATTGGGTTTTTTATTAGTCAGTGCGGGATGTGCGATTGGAATAGGAAATGTTTGGAGATTTCCGTATATGATTGGGCAAAACGGTGGATGTATTTGTGTTTTGTTTTATTTGTTTTTTTTATTAATTATGGGTGTGCCGATTATGACAATGGAATTAGCTGTTGGTCGCGCTAGTGGAAAAAGTGCTGTTTTGGCGTATAAAACTCTTGAGAAAAAAAATACTAAATGGCATATACACGGATGGTTTTGTATGCTCGGATGTTATTTTTTAATGATGTATTACACGTCTGTATCGGGTTGGATGTTGGATTATTTTATAAAATTTTTAACCGGCGAGTTTAAAAATAATATGAGTACACAAGATATAAGTTTTGTTTTTAATAATATGTTAGCGTCACCAAAAGAAATGATTTTTTATATGTTTGTGACGGTTTTATTTGGATTTTTAGTTTGCAGTCATGGAATACAAAAAGGTTTAGAGAGAGTAAATAAATTTATGATGGTCGTTTTGTTTTTATTAATGATTGTTTTGGCAGGACATAGTTTTTTTTTGTCTGGATTTAAATCTGGAATAAAATTTTATTTTGTGCCTGACTTTAATAAAATACGTGAAATTGGATTAAAAAATATAATAAGCAGTGCGATGACACAAGCGTTTTTTAGTTTGAGTTTAGGAGTTGCTGCGATAGAAATTTTTGGGAGTTTTATGAGCAAAGATTATAAATTAACAAACGAAGCAATTAAAATTTGTTTTTTAGATACTTTTGTTGCGATTATGGCAGGATTAATAATTTTTCCGGCGTGTTTTTCGTTTGGAATAAATGTAAATGAAGGACCGGCTTTAATTTTTATGACTTTGCCAAATGTTTTTGTAAATATGAAAGGCGGAAGAATTTGGGGAAGCTTATTTTTTTTGTTTATGAAGTTCGCAAGTTTTTCAACGATTATTGCTGTTTTTGAAAATTTAATTTCGTTTTGCTGCGATACTTTTGATTGGAGTCGAAAAAAGTCCGTGATTATAAATTTTTTGTTTATATTTTTTATGAGTTTGCCATGTGTATTTGGTTTTAATATCTTAAAAAATTTTATGTTGTATGGAAAAAATATTTTGGAAATCGAAGATTTTATCGTAAGTAATTTATTGTTGCCACTTGGTTCACTTGTTTATTTATTATTTTGTGTGAATGATAGATACGGTTGGGGATTTAAAAATTATTTGAAAGAAGCAAATACTGGCGTTGGTATAAATATGCCGGAGAAATTAGGTTTTTATTTTAAATTTATTTTGCCAATTTTAGTGATAATAATTTTTTTAAATGGCTTATTATAGATAAATAATTTTAAATAAGAGAATAAAAAGTCGTCGGCAAAAACCGGCGGCGTTTTTTTTGCAATAAAAATTTATGTCACATATAAAAACTTTTTTAAAATAGTGATGCGTGAGAAAAATTTTATATGCAAACAATTTAATTCAACAATTTTATAAAAAAATTTGAATTACCTCTTGACAAATAAAAATTTTTATTTTAAAATGATTATTGGAGTGGTTGAATGACGTCGCGTTAAATGACGTCATTTTTTTGTTTATAAATTTTATTTTTTAAGGAGAGATTAATATGCAAACAAAAAATAAAATTAATGAGGGAAAAATAGATCAATGGTGTGAATTTATATCAAGTCATCTTTATAAGCATGATTTGATTGCTTTTCGTAATGAGTTTAACATTTATAACGAGAAAAACAGCGAAAAAAGACGAGTTAAAGATGATGCTTTCAAATCTCGATAGTAATAATGAGAATGCCTTCTATTTGACTGATATTGAAGAAATTAAAAACTTTAATGAGTATAAAAATTTTGAAGGTGGCGAGAACTCACCTGATTATCAAGCTATGATATCACGTTCACAGTTATTACTTAATGAAAATCCTGAGAAAAGTAACAAATTTAAAAAAATGACAAATCGCGAATATTTCAAATGGAGATTGGGAGTTATAAATGATGAACAAAAACCAATTTCTGTTAAAGCAATGATTTGGTATGCGTTGTCATCACTTATCGGTATGTATTGGTTTTTTACGCCCAAAACAAAGCTATCGATAAAAATTTTGATAGGAATTTTGAATTTATTTGTTGTCGCGGCTCTTGTTTGTGCCATCATTTTAAACTTACCACTTTTATTTTTTAATTCCAGCGGCGATCGCTTACGGTTCGTTTGTGATAGTAAGTTGTATTAATGTTGGCTTGAGAAGATATAAAGAAAATGTTGAATATCAAGAAAAATTTGTTAATACCTACAACGAGGTTATGGGATATCTTGATCAAACAGAACCGATTGAATCTTTGGACAATAAAATCAACGATATTCAAAAAAAAGAAGAAAATATAATCGAACTCGAAGAAGAAAAAAAAGAAAAATAAGAAAGTGAAAATGAGATTGATAGCTAAAAATCATCATTATCATCATCGTAATAAAAGTTTATGTTACATATAAAAACTTTTTTAAAACAAATGGTACGTGAGAAAAATTTTATATGCAAACAATCTAATTCAACAATTTTATATTTATAAAAAAATTCGAGTGGTTACTCACAGTTCTTGTTTATCATTAGGGAGTGGATTAAATAGCGTCGGATTAAATACTTCACTTGTTGTTTTATTACTTTGTTTGATTTTTTATCGTCTTTGTCGACACTCTCTAAAATAAATTAAAAAGTTTTGAAGGTGATAAAATCATGCGTTGTAATTCCGAAGATTATGAAGGTGATGAACCACACAAAATTGATGTTATTAACCAGAGAAAATATCGAGCCCGGATTAAATCATGTGAGAATAATAAAGATCTGGCACGCGAAGAACATTATAATTATGTGCAGACATATTTTCGTTGGAAAGTAAGAAATCACAAGTTAATATATTTGGTTTGTAAATCAATACTTTGTTTTTTACATTTTCATCTAGAGAGTGTAGACAAAATTAGAAGATATATAAATAATATAAGGGGATAAAAAATAATAGTATGGAGCGGAATAAATAGCGTTGGATTAAATACTTTACTTCTTGTTTATCATTTATTACTTTGTTACTTTCTTTAATTTTTTTTCGTATTTGTCGACATTCTATAGAAAATTTATATTCTATTTTTTTGGTTGATATAAAAAAAGATTCTGCGTTTGAATTTTAAAATGGAAGTTTTTTGTTGAGATAAAAAATTTTTGTTTTCGTTCGCCATTAATTTAAAATTAACTTGTCATGAATAGAATTTTTAAATTTATTTATGACGAAAAAAAGATGTTTGTTTACGTTTATTTGTTATGGAGCTGAAAATTAAAATGGGAGATTTATCAAAGTATTCTGACGAAGATATTATTAGTAAACGTAGAAACCGAACTAAAAAACGAGGCTATAATTATGGCTGGTATAAAAAGAAGAATTTTGTCGGGGCTATTTATATTTTTGTGAATCCTGCTTTTCCGCAACTTATTAAAATTGGTTATGCAGATGATGTTCAAAAACGTTTAAAAATATTGAACAGAAATTCTGGACTTCCTGATCCTTTCCATTGTTATGCGATATATAAAGTAAAAAAAAGATTGGAAGACTTAAGATTGCATAATTTAATCGATACGCTTGATCCTTCTTTAAGACATTCTAAAAATCGAGAGTTTTATGAAATAAATTGCCAAAAGGCATATAATATTTTATCCGCAATTGCGCAAATAAATGGTGATGAAGAACAGCTTAAAAAAAATCCTTTTTCGGATAACTATTTTGAGCAAACGAAATTTATAAATGTAACTCAGGAAAATTCTTATAACAATAAAACAAAAAAACTGGGAAGATTAAAATTTAGTATGCTTGGAATTCCAGTAGGTTCAAGACTTGTTTTTGTTAGAGATAAAAATATAACTTGCATAACAAAAGATAATGTAAATAAAGTTGAGTACAATGGAAAAATTTATACGATATCATTCCTTGCATCAAAATTATTAAATGTTACTGCTGCACAAGGTGGTTTATGTTTTATGTATAATGGTGAAATTTTGGTTGATATAAGAAAAAGACTCTGCGTTTAAATTTTAAAACGGGAGTTTTTTTGTTGGGATAAAAAATTTTTGTTTTCGTACGTCATTAATTTAAAATTAACTTGTCATGAATAAGATTTTAAAATTTATTCGTGGCAAAAAAGTTGGAGCGTGATTATTTTTGGATTATAAAGAAAAATATTTATCATGGACTGAAAATATTTATATTGATGACGCAGATAAATTGGATTTAAAAAATATTTTTGATGATGAGCAGGAAATAAAAGAAAGATTTTATAAGGATTTAGAATTTGGGACAGGTGGATTACGTGGAATAATTGGAATCGGAACCAATCGAATAAATAAATATGTAATCAGAAAAATTTCACAAGGGCTAGCTAATTTTATAAATAAAAGCCAAGAAAAAAATAAAAGTGTTGCGATTGCATATGATTCGCGATTATATTCACAAGAATTCGCAAAAGAGACAGCGTTGGTTTTAAATGCAAACGGAATAAAAAGTTATTTATTTGATGAATTGCATCCAACGCCTGTTTTATCTTTTGCCGTAAGATATTTAAATTGTTGCGCGGGAGTTGTAATTACTGCAAGTCATAATCCAAAAGAATATAACGGTTATAAAGTTTATGGAGAAGATGGCGGGCAAGTTGTTTCACCGGTTGATAAAGAAATAGTTGATTGCGTAAATAAAATTACGGATTTTAATCAAATAAAATTGATGAGCGAAGATGAAGCACTTGAAAAAGGATTGTTAAATTTAATAGGAAAAGAAATTGATGATGAGTATATAAAAAAAATTAGAGATCAAAGGATAAATTTAGATTTAAAACATGATTTAAAAATAGTTTATACGCCGTTAAATGGTGCTGGAAATAAATTGGTGCAAAGGATTTTAAAAGAAAGTGGATTTGAAAATGTTTATGTTGTAAAAGAGCAAGAGTCACCGGATCCAAGTTTTAAAACGATTGGAATTCCAAATCCTGAAAATCCCAAAGCATTTGATTTGGCTTTAAAATTAGCGAAAGAAAAAAATGCGGATATAATTTTGGCGACAGATCCAGATTCAGATAGAATTGGCGTGGCGGTTAAAAATAAAAATAATGAATATAAATTTTTAACAGGAAATATGACAGGAGTTTTATTATTGGAATATATTTTGTCACAGAAAAAAAAGTTAAGTAAAATGCCGGTGAATCCCGTAATTATATCGACGATTGTATCGAGTAGAATGGCAAAATTAATTGCGTTAGATTATCACGCAGAATATATAGATGTTTTGACAGGGTTTAAATATATCGCGCGGGAAATTAAAAAATTTGAGAAAGAAAAAAATTTTGTTTTTGGATTTGAAGAAAGTTATGGATGTTTAATTGGAACACATGCGCGAGATAAAGATGCGGTTATTGCAGCAATGTTAATTTGTGAAATGGCGGATTATTATAAAGAAAAAAATTTAAATTTGCTTGTAGCTTTGGATAATATTTATAAAAAATATGGTTATCATAGGGAAAAACTTGAATCGATGGAATTAAAGGGTCTTGATGGACTTGAAAAGATAAAAAAAATTATGAGTTGCTTGAGGGAAAATAAATTAAAAAAGATTAATGGTTTAAAAATAAAGTCTTTTAGTGATTATAAAACGGGAATTAAAAAGTTTTTTGATGGAAAAGTTGTGGAATTAAAATTGCCTAAGTCGGATGTAATTTATTTTGAATTTGAAGATGATTCATGGATTTGTGTTAGACCTTCGGGGACTGAGCCGAAATTAAAAATTTATTTTGGAGCGGTCGGAAAAAATTTAATTGATGCGGACAAAAAATTAGATTCGTTAAGTAAAAGTTTTTTAAGTGAAATAAAAAATTATGATTTGCAAGGTTGTTTAGTTTAATGAAATTTATAATTGTAACGGGAATGTCTGGCGCTGGAAAAAGTTCGGTTTTAAAATTTTTAGAAGACGTAGGTTTTTTTTGTGTTGATAATTTACCGCCGTTTTTAATTTTAAAATTTGCTCAGATGTATTTTGAAATGAGTACGCAAATAAAAAAAGTTGCGATTGGAATAGATATTCGTGGTGGAAAATTATTTAATGATTTATTTTTTAATCTAGAAAAAATTGATAAAGCGAATTATAAAATTTTATTTTTAGATGCAAGCGATAATGTTTTAGTAAAAAGATTTAAAGAAACACGAAGAGTTCATCCGATTGCAAAAGCAAAAAGCGAAAGAATTATTTTTGGGATAAAAAAAGAGCGTGAGATTTTAAAAAAAGTAAAAAGTCGCGCGGATTATATAATTGATACAAGTTTTATGAAAGCAAATGATTTGAAAGAGAAAATAAATGATATATTTGTGGCGCAAAAAAAATTTGATGGCTTGATGATTAATATAATTTCATTTGGATTTAAATATGGAATTCCGGAAGATTCTGATTTGGTTTTTGATGTAAGATTTTTGCCGAATCCGTTTTATATTAAAGAATTAAAAGATTTGACAGGAAATGATTTGGATGTAAAAAATTATGTTTTAAAGTTTGAGTTAAGTCATAAGTTTTTAGATAAGGTTTTGGATTTAATAAATTTTTTGATTCCGAATTATATTCATGAGGGAAAAAATCAATTGGTAATTAGTATTGGATGCACTGGAGGAAAACACAGGTCGGTTACGATTGCAAATGAAATTTATAAAAAATTATTAGATAGCGGAAGAAATGTTTTTATAAATCATAGGGATATTAAAATTAATTGACACAGACAAATAAAGTTAAGGTATATTGGATTACTAAAAAAATTTGGTTCGTTAAAAAGATTGACTGGCAATAAATAAGTCAATCTTTTTTTATGCCGTGATTAATATAAATACATCTTATGACTTTAATAAAAAAATTTTGTCGTGGTATAATTTTTATGTACCAGTGGAATATGCTGGTATGTATTTTTTGCCTATGATTTTTATAATTGCATATTTTTTTAGCGTTACGTTGAAAGGAGTGTGGTTTGTTATGGCAGAACAAAATAAATTTTTGAGTGCAATAGAGTCGTTTGAAAACAATCTCCCTGTTTTGGGGGTAGGACAAAATTCTGATGGAACGATTGAAATTCTTGACGAAAACCCTGTCAATCAGATGAAATTAGCAAAACAACAATTGGATCAGTTAATAAATAGTTTAATTAAATGTGAACGAAAGGATATACTGGATGCATTTCAGTTCGATAATGACAAAAAGGATAAGGATAAACTCAAAAAGGATATTGATGAATTTATAAATGAAATTAAACAATTTGAGGTTTCAGATATTGAATCGATCAATCACCCTAATCAATTTGCGCAAAATAGAACTATTACAGAAAGTGCGGCGAAGATCAAAAGCATGGTTTATGAAGTCTACAACAAAATTGGTAAAATAGATTGGGACATTTTTACAGAGAATAAGTATAACGAATCGACAAAACCTGGCTGGATATCTGGATTATTGAGTGTGTTTGATTCTGACGGTACATTTTCGAGTTTTATAAACCAAGCCTGGACATTAACGGATAATTATAATAGTCTTTCTGGTGGTTTGTTAAATTCAAGTTTAGGAGATGTGCTTAAAAATACAAAAGACATACAACCTTTTATTCAAGGCTCCCAAAAATATTTGATTTATTTGCGTAATGCAATTAATGGTTTAAAGCAGATTAATGAAATACAAGGGAAAAAATCTGCTTCTGGTATAGACAAATATGAAAAATATTTCACATCCATTGCTAAAGAGATAGGGAATATAAATGATACTGTAAATAAATATATTCAAGCTAAAACCTATGCTTTCGATAAAGTGGCAAATGATTTATCATCAGATGGTAGATATTATCAAGCACTGCTAAAATCAAATTTTCCAGCAAATATGAAACGAAGTATACAGAACTTTCAAAAGTATATTAATGATAATACTGAATTATTTAAAAAAATAGACAAAGGAGAACAAATAATTAATAGAATTAATCAAGTAAAAACAAGTAAAAAACTGTCTGATTTGACCAACTCGATGCAAGAATTGATAAAAGATATAAGTAATATCAAGAAGGAGTTAGATGATAAATTTTACAAGGTGGACAATGGCGGGAGAATAGTATTTTCGGCTCCTAAAGATATAAATGTAAATGAACAGCAATATTATAAGATGATAACAGAGCTGAATGTTTATTCAAATAATATGAAAAAAATTATAAATAATTTAGGACTAGTAAATCAACTCAGCGAGTATTTTACTAACGCAAGTAAAAGAATAGATAATTTTAAAGACTATATGAGGCAAAGTTTAAATTACACTATGATAAGCGAGTTACAGAAAATAGCTTCAGACTGCCAAAAAAATGAAAATATTGAGGGTATTAGTGTATATTGCAAGTTGTTGCCTCATATATTTTTTATGATAGATGAGATTCCTAGACTAAAAGTAGCTACAAAATATCAGTTGAAATTTGACAAAGAAATAAAAGACTTTATTAAGACTGCGCACGATACAGAATTTGGAAATATGATCAACAACTTTAAAGCGATACAATCAGTTGATGACTCATTAAAACCATTTAATTTGGTCAATAATAAATTAGACATTTCAGGAAAAGTAAACAAAAGTAAAGATAATGTTAAGTAACAAGTGTCTGATGATGTTTATCAACACTCAGCGATATAATCATATGCGTATCGACAAAATAAGGAGGTGTTTATATTAAATGCAAAGCTTAGTCATTATCGATCCTTCAAAATTTGATTTTAGTTTATGTTACTATGATACCGGGCATGAATTATGTCCTCGTGAGTTGTCGTTGCAGTTGTTAACTTTGAAAAACAAAAATATTGATATCTATAATTTTTTTTATGAAAATCAATTTAATGCTGATGGAAGCTTCGTTCACATGTATAATGAATTCATAAAAAGATTGAATCAAACAAGTAGTATTTGTATGCGATGTGCTGGAGATCGTTGGGTTAAATGGATGACAACAGTTAGAAATAGTTTCTTGCCAAATTTTTATTACGAGTATTTTACGGAATACGGAACTTATCTATCAAAAATGCGAGAAGAACTAAAAAGTTATTCAGAGTTTTTGGATAACCTAGAAGTTAAAATTCATGAATGGGCAAAATCTAAAAATATAAACGATATGAAAACTGAAAAAGATTTGGAAATCCCGCAGCAAGAAGAAACAAGTTCGTGTTTGGTATTTTAAAGATTAGCATAAACAAAGTTTATGAGATTTATAAAAAATTATTTGCTATTGGAAGAAACGTTTTGATTAATCACAGGGACATTAAAATTAATTGATTAATTGATTAATTGATTGATGAAATAAAAAAAACGGGCTGGGGCTCGTTTTTTTTGTATTTTAACTTTTTTCCTTGACAAATATTTTATTTTGTATTAAAATAATAAAATGATGTGGATAAAAAATATTGGAGGCTGGAATTATGGAAGAAAATTTTATAGAAGGTGAATTTAAAAATGAATTTGCTAACGTTGATGAAAGCTTAGAAGCGGAAAATATAAATATCAACGCAAAAGTCGTTAAAAACAATAAAATTTATTTTGATAGTGGAAAGGGTGCTATTGAAATCAATTGTGATCCAAAAATAAAAGAGATTTCGGATAAATTAAACTCACTAAAAATACCTAACGAGTTACCTGACACCAAATCTGTTGAATTTCAAGAAATGCAAAATGAAATAAACCAAATTATTTTTAATATGTATTCTATATGTCGCAGTGAGGAAACTGCCAAATATAAAGATCTACTAAAAAATCAGCTATTGAAAAATGATGAATCATCTAAAAAATTAGTGAGTTTGTTTTTAGATAAATTAGAATCTTTTTCTAGCAAGATTTTTGATTGTAAAGTTAATATTGATTGCTTTAATCAGACTACATACAATCTGGGGGATATCTTCGATTTTTTAGAACAAAATAAAAATTTGATTGACTCATCTGTGAAAACAAAATGTTCGTTGATTAAACAATTAGTTATGGAAAACAAAGCAAATTCGCTAAAAAACTGTTTTTGCAGTAATAACAGCGGTGACAAGGTGGCAGAAGTTTTGCATGATTTTTTTGAGTCGCATGAAAGGTTAAATCTTTCTATCGATGGTAATTATTTATTTTATTTAGGAAATTTATTCACTAATTTAGTAAAATTTTTAAATGAAAATCCTGATGTTCAAAATGATTGTGTCAAAATTATTGATGAATTTATTTATAAATTATATTCTAGAGATCGCGGTAATTTTGTATCTATGATAAAAAATATAGATTGCATAGAAAATAATGGCCAAATCACAGAGAATGCGTTAAATTACATATTAGTTTGCCAGTTTGATGCTGAAAAATATTCGTCGGATAATGAGTATACAACTAAAAAATTTGATTATATAGAACGAAAAATAAATACCTTTGAACAAACTGCTAAAAATATCATTATGCGTCGTGCAGCGAATAAATGTATAAGTGATATAAAAATATTCGAAGATAATCTCAAACAGCTTTGGTATGATTTTAACAAACTTTTTCATATTAAAAGATCGAATTATATGAATAATAAAAACGCTGATAATCTAAATGAATATAATCGGATAAAAAACGATCGAGCAACACTTTTTAATAAATTTCGTAAAATTGAAGCGGTAAAACAGAATTTATTAAAACAAAAAATGATTATTAGTCATAAACATGATTTTGTGCCACTCACTAAATGTCAAAAAATTTTCTACACGGTTGTTTTTATTGTGACATTTCCAATTCGTGTTCCGATTTTTATTTTAGTAAAAACATTGAGAAAGTTATTGCATTGTATTTTAATGGGCTTGGAAGTTATTCATAAAGTAAAATTTAAAAGAAATTGTAAAGATTGTTGGGCTAAACAATGTGAAGATGGATGTTTTGATGGGTTAGAAATAAACGGTCAGCAAATTAACGAAAGAATCCAATGGTATGAAACAAAAAGATGGCTTTTTTGGAGAAGAATATTATTTCCAATTAATTTCGTACTCTTAATTGTCATTGGCGTTTTTTTGGCAATAAAAAAATTTTTCAAATCAATAATAAAGGTTTTTATCACTGATTATAGGATAATAAAAAATATTTGGGCAGATGATTTAAGTACTTATATGTTTGTGGACAAAGATATATTTCAGACGAAAATCTCGGAAGTAATTTGTAATGCTAAAGGAAATATTTCTGTTTTGCCAATCGGTAAAGATAAAAATATGAAGATAAGAAATAAATTTGTGGATATGTCTTGTCCATCAGTTCCTTATAGTTACTTTTCAAGTTCTAAATTCTGGGACAATTTTCAATGTGCGATTGGATTAAAAAATATTAAAAGCGCTGATCAATGGAACAAATATGCCCACGAACATTATATTCCCAGACTCTATTGTGGTTCTTCTTATTATTACCAAAGCGGAATTATTGTTCCAAAAAAATAAAATAACCACGAATAATCTGTGTGGCAAAAATAATTTTGATCTATGATTTTTTTTACAATAAAAATACAATTGGTTGCGCTTTCGAATAGATTTTATAAAAAAATTATTTGATAGAGGAGAAAATGTTTTTGTATATCACAGGAATATCAAAATTAATTGATCGACAAAACAAAAAAACGGGTTAAGACCCGTTATTTTTTTTGATAAAAATATTTATTTCTAAAAAACAATAATTATTATTTCGAAATATCAGTTTCGTTCTCACTATTAGGAACGCATTTTTCAGGACGACTTAAGTCTTTCTTGTTTTGTCCTCCGAAAATACTTTTTTTAGACAAACTAATGCCTAAGCGAATATTTTCGCCATCCAATAGGATTTTAAGCGATTCATTAATGTTATTATTATTTTTTTCAGGACTTCTATATGATCCAACACCTAGGCGAAGGTTTTCGCTTTGCACCAAAATTTCCATTGTACAAACCTCCCATAATTTTTTTATAAAAGTCAAATTTAAATTATAAATTGGCTTTTAATTTTAATCTTATATTGTTTTTTTGTTTTGTCAAGTTTTTTTTAATAACAACTAAAGTGATAAAAATATGTCGATAAAAATTAGGTAACTTTTACATAAAAAGCAAGTCAAAAATAAAAGCAAGGGAGGGGTAAAGAAAAAAATAAAATCAAGCTTATTATAACAAACAAAAATTTTTCTAAAGCATTTTAATCTTAGATACTGTCTATATGAAAAAAATTTAAAAGAATCACAGATACATAAATATACAACGGAGATAAATAGAAATAATGAAGAAGATTATATACTTTTTATTGATAATACAAGCATAAAGGTGAGTCCGGATGCAAACAAGAATAAAAACAACCAGGAACAAAGCATCGGACGTTCAAAAGGGGTTTGACAACAAAGTTAAATCTTGGGTGTATATCTTCATGTACAGTGGTTTTTCGTTGATCTCCTGGCAATTCTCACAATGCTCCCGAAGGAAGAAAGTTGATTGAATCCATATATTCCAAAAATAATAATTACCTCCTGATGGACAGAGCTTACGAAGATGATAAAACTTTAGCTTTAGCCAAAAATCACGGCTTTAAGACAGTTGTTCC
>CAMKTI010000027.1 GCA_946415665.1 uncultured Clostridia bacterium | reverse complement strand
GACGTCGCGTTAAATGACGTCATTTTTTTGTTTATAAATTTTATTTTTTAAGGAGTGATTAATATGCAAATGCAAAATAAACCGAGTGAAGAAAAAATAAATCAATGGAGTAAATTTATATCAAGTCATCTTTATGAGTATGATTTGATAGCTTTTCGCAAGAATGTGGAAAAAAAAGCGAAATTAACAACTGCAAAAGAAGCAACAAAGAAAGAAGAAAGATGTAAGAAAATGCTTTCAAATCTCGATAGTAATGATGAATATGATGCTTCATATTTGATTGACGCTGAAGAGATTAAAAACTTCAATGATTTGGCGAACTGTGGGCAACAAAATTCAACTCCATTACTTGGTGAAGATCCTGAGAAAAGTAACAAATTTGAGAAAATGACAAATCGCCAATATTTACGATGGAGATTGGGAGTTATAAATGATAAACAAGAAAAACCAATTTCTATCAAAAAAACAACTGGCTTAGCGTTTTTATCACTTATCGGTATGTATTGGTTTTTTACGCCCAAAACAAAGCCATCGATAAAAATTTTGATGGGAATTTTGAATTTATTTGTTGTCGCGACTTTGATTTCTTTTATCGTTTTAAACTTATCACTTTATTTTTTAATTTCAGCAGCAATTGTTTACGGTTTGTTTGTATTAGCAGATTGTATTCACGTTGGTTTGAAAAGATATAGTGAAGAAGAATTTGGCAATACCTACAACGAGATTATGAAATATCTTAATCAATCAGAACCGCCTAAATCTTTGATCGATAAAATCAACGATACGAAAAAAAAAGAAAACATAATCAAAATCGAAGAAAAAAAAGAAGAAGAAAGTAAAAATGAGATTGATAGCCCCTAAAAATCATCGTAATAAAAAAGTCGTCGGCAAAAACTGGCGGCATTTTTTTTCGCGATAAAAATTATGCCCTACATAAAAACATAAAAAAAATATGACAAGCCGGTTAAATATTATTTATACGTCATACAATTTAAAAATCGCTTTATTTTTATATCTTCCTGCTCATTAAAAAATTTTTCGGGCGACTCATCACAAATTAAATTTCCGTCATCCAAAAATAAAACACGGTTTGCAACTTTTTTTGCAAATCCAATTTCATGCGTGACTATCATCATCGTCATTTTTTCTTTTGCCAACTCAAACATAACTTTTAAAACTTCTCCGACCATTGTTGGATCCAAGGCGCTTGTCGGTTCATCAAATAACATAATATCCGGATGCATCATTAACGCGCGAACAATAGCAATTCTTTGTTTCTCTCCGCCAGATAAAACACTTGGATAGCTATTAATTTTTTTTCCCAACCCAATTTTTTTTAAAAGCTCACCTGCTTCTTTTTTGAGCTCTAAATCATTTTTTTTATAAATTTTTTTTGGCGCCAAAATTAAATTTTCTAAAACAGTCAAATGCGGAAATAAATTAAAATTCTGAAACACCATTCCGATTTTGCGTCTTATTAAATCTATATTTATTTTCTCGCTCAAAATATTTTTGCCCTCAAAAAAAATTTCTCCTGAACTTGGCCTTTCCAATAAATTTAAACATCGCAAAAAAGTAGATTTTCCGCTTCCACTTAAACCCAAAATACAAACGACATCGCCCTCAAATATCTCCAAACAAATATTTTTTAATACAACATGCCCATTCGAAAACTTTTTATTTAAATCATTAATTTTAATCAGTGCATTTTTATTTTCTCTCATGTCTTTTTAATCTCCTTTCCAAAAAATTTGCCAAACACGTTAAGCAATAAGTCAAAACTAAATAAATAAGCGCAACTAAAATTAACGGCGTCCAAGCATCATACGTTCGGCTTTTTATTATATCTCCGGCTTTTGTCAAATCTTGTACAGCTACATATCCAGCAACCGAAGTTTCTTTTAAAAGCGAAACAAATTCATTACATAACGCCGGCAAAATATTTTTAAATGCTTGTGGCAGAATAATATATCTCATACAAGAAAAATAATTTAATCCCAAACTTCTTCCTGCTTCTATTTGTCCTCTGTCAATAGAATTTAATCCCGCACGAAATATTTCCGAAACATAAGCCGTGCTATTTATTCCAAATCCAATTATCGCAATTAAAATATTATTCACTGACCGCGAACTAAATACACAAAAAAACAATATCATTAATTGCACAACAATAGGTGTTCCACGAATAATAACGACAAAAAATTTCGCAAGTCTATTCAATAACTTTAACTTCCCTGTGTTATCACAAAAATTTCTTATCAAAGCAATCAAAAAACCAAAAAAAACACCGATCAAAACCGCAAAAAAAGTTATGACCAACGTATTTTTTAGTCCGTTTAATATATATAAATACCGCAAATCTTTTATCAAATTTAAATACAATACGTGTTTTAATTCTAAAATCATATTCATCACTTTATATATTTTT
This sequence comes from uncultured Clostridia bacterium, assembly GCA_946415665.1. Classification (GTDB taxonomy): domain Bacteria; phylum Bacillota; class Clostridia; order Lachnospirales; family CAMVHY01; genus CAMVHY01. The sequence continues at coordinate 13,461 of CAMKTI010000027.1, read as the reverse complement.
TTATTATTTCATCAAGTTCGCCACTTTTTTTTATTTCAACTAAAATATTATTTATTTCATCAAGCAACTCTTGATTATTTTTATTTATCGCAACTGCATATTCTTCACCTTTGCAAACATTATTTAACATAACAATTTCATCATTTTCACTTGCAAAAAATTTTGCTGGCTCATGATCTAAAACTACAGCATCTATTCTTTTATTTTTTAAAGCTTCGACTGCATCAACATGTTTATTAAATCTCTCAATATTTTCTTCTCCAAATTCCTCAGTATAATTAATATCAGCTATATTTCCTGTTTGCACACCAATTTTTTTTCCTTTCAAATCAGAAACTTTGCTTATACCACTCCCATAACGAACCAAAATATTTTGTGATGTCTCAAAATAACTATCACTAAAACTTACGTTTTCTTTTCTATCTTCTGTCACCGTTAAAGCTGCCAATGCAATATCAGCTTTATTACTTACTATCGCAGGAATAATAGAATCAAATTCAACATCTAAAATTTCTAATTCTTTGCCCATTTTTTCAGCAATTAAATTCGCAATTTCAATATCTATTCCTTTAAAATCATTTTTGTCTTTATATTCATACGGAGGAAATTCTGCATTTGTAACCATAATTATTTTATTATCATCATTTTTTTTATCCCCGCAACCTATAAAAACAAGACAAGAACTTAATACTAACACTAAAAACAAAAAACTTTTCTTCATAACAAACAACATCCCAATCTTTTTATTTAATTTTGGTCAACACCAATCAGCGACAAAGCAATTCTTTCATTTTCTTCATCACTTGACAAAACTTTTAATTTTAAAACGTCGCCTATATTTACTTTATCAGTTACTTTCTCAACATGTTCATTTTCACAAATCTGAGATATGTGCAACAAACCATCCAAACCTTTTTCTAATTGAACAAAGGCACCAAAATCACTTACTCTTACAACGCGACCTTCAACAATTTTATTATCCGGATATCTTTCAGCTACTCCAGACCAAATATTTTTTTTCTCTGTCAATTCTGTTAACGCAATTCTTCCCCGTTTTTTATCAATACTTTTGATCGACAACTTTAATTTATCTCCGATTTTAAATTTGTCCTTAAAGTTTTCTCGATTAACGCTTTTCATTTGTGACGTGTGAAGCAAACCGCTATTTTTTCCAAAATCAACGAATACCCCAAAATCAACTATTTTTTTTACAACACAATCAACTTTATCGCCCACATTAACCTCGATCTCTTGTATGTTTTTTATATCCAGCTGGCTTCCAATATAACGATTTTTTGCACGGTTAAATTCTATGATTTTAAATTCAATCGTTTTCCCTAAATAAGATTTTAAATCGTTATCTTTATTTGGCATGCGCGAAGCAGGAACAAATAATCTAACACCTTCAAAAATTACGTTTAAACCACTTGGAACATAGCCAATAACTTTTCCTTTAATAGACAACCCATTTTTAAAAGCGTGTTCTAATCCCTTAATTCCGTTTTGCAACTCGAGTTTCTTTTTAGAAAGAAAAACTTTGCCATCTGCATCATCTATTCTTACAATAACAGCTTGAACTTTTTCACCTAATTTAATTTGGGTTTGTAAATCATCAGGCAAATCCGAAAAATTTTCTTTTTTTATTATGCCGTCATATTTATAACCAATGTCCAATATTATTTCTTTTTGATTAACGCAAACAACTTCACCTTTTACAACCTGTCCAATTTTCAAACTGGTAAAAGATTCGTTCAGCATCTGCTCAAAAGATTTTTCTTTTTCAATATCAGAAACACTTTTATTCATTATTAAAATTTCCTCCTACTTTGTGTCGATTCGCAAAAACCGACCTTATTTTTAAAGCTATCAAAAAAATAAATTTACGTCAATAATATTTGAGTCGTTTTTTGTATAAAAATTGTGTTACAAAGTTTATCTAATAACATTGACAAATAAAATTCAACTGTTTTTTCGGCAACGAATGTTTTTTGCTGTAAGTAATTTTATTAAACGACAGGAAAATAATTAACATGAGAAAAATAAAAGACCAAGTAATAAAAAATAAACTCTAAGATCAAAAATTTTTATTTCACAATCGTCTAGAAAAAATTGATTAATATCCAAACGCTATTTCTAATTTGTATTTTAATTTCGTTTTGCCCAAACACATAAAGTTTAAAGATTAAATATATCTTTTGTCATCAAATATTTATTTCCTCAAAGATATATTATCTACACAAAAAAAATTTTTATGATGTGGCACAATTTAATTATTAATTATTTTTTCCCACATCGACAAAAAATATCACCAGCGAAAATATTTTTATCGTCGTCAAATAATTTTTTAAATGATATCATCGAATCGCAATAGAAAAAAAATTAAAAGGAGAAAAATTTTATTTTGGGAGAGAAAAATTTTTATTCTGGGTTTGTAAGTATCGTTGGAAAAACAAATGTCGGCAAATCAACATTAATGAATAAATTAATTGGAGAAAAAATTTCGATTGTATCAAATAAACCACAAACAACAAGAAATAAAATTCTAACGGTTTTAACTGATGATGAAAGTCAAATTATTTTTTTGGATACGCCTGGTGTACACAAACCAAAATCTAAATTAAGCAAGTTTATGTTAAAAACGGTTGACCAAAGTTTAAAAGAAATAGATTTAATATTATTTTTAGTTGAGCCGTGTGAAAAAATTTCGGATATAAATCAAAACATAATTGAGAAACTAAAAAAAGTTTCGACGCCAATAATTTTAGTTATAAACAAAATTGATGTTTTAGAAAATAAAGAGCAAAAAGTTTTGGACATAAAAAATTTTTATGAGCAATATGGTTTTAAAAATATAATTTCTGTCTCAGCTTTAACAGGAGAAAATTTGGATGAGTTATTAAATACAATCAAAAAAAATTTAAAGCCCGGTCCAAAATATTTTGATGACGATTTTTTAACTGATATGCCCGAACGAAATATAATTTGTGAGATTATACGCGAGAAAATATTATTTTTTTTAAAGGATGAAATTCCTCACGGTTGTGCCGTCGAAATTAATTTTTTTAAAAAGCGAGATAAAAAAAATTTGATTGATATAGAAGCGAGTATTTTTTGTGAAAAGGAATCGCATAAAAAAATAATTATTGGTCGTGACGGAAATATGTTAAAAAAAATTGGTACGCAAGCAAGATTAGAATCAGAAAATTTATTAGGAAGCAAGTTAAATTTGAAACTTTGGGTTAAAGTAAAAAAAAATTGGCGAAACAATGATTTTTATTTGAAACAATTTGGATATGACGATAAAAAAAATTGATGATGTGTAAAATTTTTCCCGTATATTTTGTCGCCTAATCGAAAATATTAATGTAAATAAAATATTTTTTGTATGAAAATGAGGAGGATTTAGATATGAATAAAAAAGATTTGTGGGCAAAATTTTGGACTACGGGAAGCGTTTTAGATTATCTGGAATATAAAAAAGAAAAAAATAAAGATGAGCGTGATGAAAAAAATTAATTTAGAAGCTAACAGAAAGTTTAAATATGAAAACGGCGCTTAAAATTATAAGCTGCCGTTTTTTTGTTTTTAAAATTCATTTTTGTGTTGTTGCCTTGAATAAAAATTTTTGTTTTTCATAAACGTTTTTATTATCATGAATCGGTGTTTATTGTTTTTATATCAGGAGGGAAATTATCGAAATGGAAAAGTTTAATATAAATACTCCTGTCGGTTTTAGGGATTGTTTTTTGCAGGACATGGTAAAAAAAAATAAAATTGAATCGATCTTGAGTGATTTATTTATTAACAGTGGATATAATTTTATTGAAACACCAACTCTTGAATATATCGATGTTTTTACGAACGATATGCATGAAAAAAATTTATATAAGCTTGTTAATAAAAATGGAGAAATTTTAGCCTTAAAAGGCGATATCACAAAATCGATTGCGAGAGTTGTTTCAACACAAACTAAAAATTTAGTTTTTCCTCAGAGATTTTGTTATATAACAAATGTGTTTAGATATCCAAGAGCATATCAGGCTAAACAACACGAATTTACACAGGCCGGCATTGAATTAATCGGTTGCAATGGAGTTTACGCTGATTATGAAATTATTCGTTTGGCTTGCAGATCTTTAAATATGATTTTAAACGATTATAGATTGCATATAAGTTCTGTAGAATTTTTTAATAATTATTTGGATGATTTAAATATATCTAAGCAAACCAAAAAAGAAATACTTGAAGAAATTAAAAAGAAAAACGTAGTTAAAATAAAGGAATTGCTAGATAAAAGTTTGTATGAAACTATTTCTTTGATATTGGAGGCAATAGGGAAACGCGATTTGTTAGTTGAAATAAAAAATAATATTAAAAATGCAAAAACATTAGGTAGCTTATTAAAACTTGAGAAATTGTATGATTTACTTGAAGAAAATGGTTTGGTAGAACATGTTTATTTTGATTTTTCTGTTTTATCTTTTGGTAATTATTATACTGGCATAACGCTTCAAGGTTATACGAATGGAATCGGAAGTTCTGTTCTAGAGGGTGGAAGATATGATAATTTGATTTCATATTTTGGAGAACAAAAAAGCGCCTGTGGTTTTGCAATTAATATTAATGATTTAATAGAAAAAACTGCGATAACTTACGAGCAGAACATAGTATTATTGTTTTCTGTGCACAAAGAAAATTTATATCGGTTTCAAAAAGATAATTGTCTTGTGTCGCTTGAAAATAATTTAGATAATGCGTTAAATTATGCCTTGGCTAATAATATAAAAACGGTGATAGATTGCGATAATAAAAGAAAATATATTTTCGAAGGAGGAAAATATATTTGTCAAAAATAACATTCGCTTTGGCAAAAGGGCGTCTTGCAAGAGAAACACTGGAAATATTAGATAAAATAAATATTAGACCGATTGACATGACAGATAAATCAAGGAAATTAGTTATGAACAGCAGCGATAGCAAATATTCATTTTTTTTAGCCAAACCAAGTGATGTTCCGATCTATGTTGATTATGGTGCAGCAGATATTGGAATTGTTGGTTATGATACTGTTTTAGAAGAAGATAGAGATTTATATGAGTGTCTAAAATTAAATATTGGAAAGTGTAGAATGTGTCTTGCTTCATATCCGGACAAAAAAGATTTAATTTATAGTGGAAGATAGATTAAGGTTGCTACGAAATACCCAAATATAACTGAAAAATATTTTATAAGTAAAAATAAAAAAGTAGAAATAATTAAATTAAATGGATCGGTTGAACTTGGGGCAATTGTTGGTTTAGCTGATTGTATTGTCGATATAGTAGAAAGTGGAAAAACTTTGATAGAAAATGGTTTAGAGGTAATAGAAGAGATTTGTTTGTTGTCTGCTAGGATAATCGTTAATAAGGTGTCTATTAAAATAAAATACATGGAAATTTCTAGGATTATTAAAGAAATGGAGGCTAACTTATGAAAATATTTGAAGATAAAGAAAAGTTATTGAGAAAATTAGGTGAACGGGGAAATAGTGATAATACGAAATATATTCAAGTCGTAAAAAAAATAATTGATGATATAAAGACGAGAAAAGATGATGCACTGGTTGAATATACAAATAAATTTGATTCTCCCGTAATTAATAAAAGTAATATAAAAGTTTCGGATGAAGAGATATTAAACGCTTATAAATCTCTTGATGATAAACTTAAAGAAACTTATCAAGTTGCAAAAAATCGTATTTTTAAATTTCATGAATATCAAAAAGAAAAAACTTGGATGTATGAAAATGACGGTGAGATTTTAGGACAAAAAATAATGCCGATTGAAAATGTTGGTGTATATGTACCCGGAGGTAAAGCGGCATATCCGTCAACTGTTTTTATGAATATTATTCCAGCAATAGTTGCTGGTGTGAAAAAAATAATTATGACAACACCGTGTGATAATAACGGTAATATTTCTAGTGAAGTTTTAGCTGCGGCATATATTTTAGGCATTAAAGATATTTATAAATGTGGTGGCGCACAAGCAATAGCTGCAATGGCTTTAGGAACTAAAATTATTCCAAAAGTAGATAAAATTGTTGGGCCAGGAAATATTTTTGTGGCACTAGCCAAAAAAGAAATGTTTGGTTCGGTTTCTATTGATTCGGTTGCCGGTCCAAGTGAAATATTAGTTATAGCCGATAAGAATGCAAATTATAAATTTGTTGCAGCAGATTTATTAAGCCAAGCAGAACATGATGAAATGGCTTCAAGTATTTTATTAACGGATTCGAAAGAACTGGCTTTAAAAGTCATTGAGCAAATAGATATTTATATCGACAAGCTGGAAAGAAAAGAGATAATAAAAAAAAGTATTGATAGCTATGGAGGGATTTTAATTACGAAAAGTATTGATGAAGCCGTAGAAATAGCAAATTATATTGCTCCGGAGCACTTAGAGTTAGCTATTGAAAAACCGTTTGATTATTTAGATAAAATTAAAAATGCCGGTGCCTTTTTTTTAGGAAATTATGCTACTGAACCAATGGGTGATTATATAGCAGGACCAAACCATGTTTTGCCAACTATGCGTACAGCTAGATTTTTTTCGCCTTTATCAGTTTGTGACTTTATAAAAAAGACAAGCATTATTTCTTTTGATGAGAAGGCTTTTAATAAAATAGCTGAGAAAGTAAATATTTTTGCAAAAAGTGAAGGTTTGACAGCTCACGCTTTAGCAATAAATGTTAGATTGGAGGGAAAAAATAAAAATTGAGGTATTTGAAAAAAAGTCTTGTAGGAAAAGTGCCTTATCATAGCAAAAAAATTAGTGATGGAATTATTTTGAATGCGAATGAATCTGCTTTTGAGACACCAAAGAAAATTATAAAATTAATTAAAGATGAATTGGATAATATTGATTTACGAAGATATCCTGATACTGATAATACGCTTGTGAGAAATGAGCTTGCTAAAGTTTATAATTTGGACATTAATAACTTGACAATCGGTGTGGGTTCTGATCAGTTGTTAGATTGTGTGTTTCGGAGTTTAATTGATAATGAGTATATTTTATCTTGTAATCCAACGTTTAGTATGTATAAAGAATATGCTAGTTATACAAATGGAAAATTTATTGACATAGATTTTTTGCCGGGATTTATATTTGATTTAGAAAGCATAATTAAAAATATAGATAAATTTAAACCTAAATTGGTTATTATATGTTCACCAAACAATCCAACAGGAAGCGTTATAGAAAGAAGCGAATTAGAATTAATAATTAACAAAACAGATGGAGTAGTATTACTTGATGAGGCTTATTCGGAATTTTATAAGTCAAATTATGATTTAGGAATAAAATATGAAAATGTAATTGTGTTAAAAACGTTTTCTAAAGCGTATGCTTTGGCAGGTATCAGAGTTGGTTATGCTATTGCTGCGGAAGATATTATAAATACGATTAATATTTGTAGACCACCGTATAATGTTTCAACTATATCGAATATTATAGCTGCAATAGCCATAAAAAATCGGTACTTGTATAGAGATAATATTGCAAAAATTATAAAGCTAAAAGACGAATTGTATGATAATTTATGTATATTGGGACTAAATCCAATTCGTAGCTATTCGAATTTTATTTTCGTGAAGTTAAATGATGTGATATATAAGCATTTGCTTGAAAAAAAAATATATATTAGACGTTTGAATTATAACGGTGAATTTTGGCACAGGATTAACACAGGAACAGCAGAAGAAAATAAAATTTTAGTTCAAACTATTAGGGAGGTTTTGTAGTGCGTAAAGCTACACACGAGAGAAATACTTCGGAAACACAAATAAAAGTATCTCTTAATTTAGATGGAACTGGCAAAGCAGATATTAATACGGGAAACAAGTTTTTTGATCATATGTTAAATCAAATATCAACACATAGTTTAATTGACTTAGAGATTTTAGCAAAGGGTGATACAGATGTTGATTGTCATCATTTAATCGAGGACGTTGGAATAACTTTAGGTGTTGCCATGAAAAAAGCATTAGGAGATAAATTTGGTATTAACAGATATGGAAGAGCAATTATTCCGATGGATGAAACTTTGGTATTATGTGCGGTCGATATTTCTAACAGAGCTTATGCAAATATAGATGATCGTTTTACAATGAAAATGTTAGGCGAGTTTCAAACAGAAATGGTTAAAGAGTTTTTTATAGCTTTATCTAATAACGCAGGATTTAATATTCAGACTATTATTTTTCGTGGCTCTAATAACCATCATATGGTTGAGGGAACTTTTAAAGCTTTTGCCAGAGCTTTAATGGAAGCAATAAAAATTAACGACAGATTTGGTTTACCAACAAGCAAAGGAGTTTTGTAATGATAGCAATAATTGATTATAAATTAGGAAATTTAGGCAGCATAAAAAATGCTTTGGACGCTATAAATTTAAAATCTGTCATTACTAGCGATATTAATGTTATAAAAAAAGCTAATAAAATAATTTTGCCTGGTGTCGGAGCTTTTAAAAAAGCAATGGATAATTTGTTTGAGTTAAATTTAATCGAGACGATAGTAAATGAAATTAAAAAAGGAAAACCCGTTTTAGGAATATGTTTGGGTATGCAATTATTATTTAGTTCAAGTGAAGAACATGGATTGACAAATGGTTTAAATATTCTTGATGGTCGTATAGTTAGATTTAAAAATAATAGTCTTAAAATACCACATGTTGGTTGGAATGATTTAATAATTCCGAGCGGTTCAAAACTTTTTAGGGGATTAAATAATTCTTATGTTTATTTTGTACATTCATATCATTTGATAACTGATAATAAAAAATATTTGTTAACAGATAGTATTTATGGCTATAAATTTGCTTGTGCAGTTGAATATAAAAATATTTTTGCGACACAGTTTCATCCTGAAAAATCAGGAAGTGTTGGGTTAAAAATTTTAAAGAATTTTGGTGATTTATAAATGAAAATTATACCTGCGATTGATTTAATAGACGGAAAATGTGTGAGGCTTGTTCAAGGAGATTACAATCAAAAAACAATATATAGTGATGATCCTTTAGAAGTTGCTAAAAAGTTTGTTGCTGATCAAGTCGAATTAATACATGTTGTCGATTTAAATGGTGCTAAAGAAGGAAAATTAATAAATTTCGATATCATAAAAAAACTGGTTGAAAATAATATTCCTATTGAAATTGGCGGAGGAATTCGTAGTGACAAAACTGTTGGAATGTTATTTGATCTTGGTGTAAAAAAAATAATATTAGGAAGTATAGCTGTTATTAATCAGAATTTTTTAGCTGAAGCTGTGAAAAGATATGGTCCAGAAAAAATAGTGTTGGGTTTGGATTGTAAAAATGGTTATGTGAATATTAATGGCTGGTTGGAAGAATCTAAATTAAAAGATATTGACATGGCTAGTATTTTTAAAAATTTTGGTGGGATAAATGTTATTTATACGGATATATCTAAAGATGGAATGATGACAGGCGCAAATTTTGATGCTATAAAGAAATTAGTTAACTTATATCCTGAACTTAAAATTATTGCTTCAGGAGGAATATCATCGATTGATGATATTATTAAGTGTAAAAAAATAGGGTGCGATGGTGTTATTATTGGCAAAGCATATTACGCAGGGGAAATTAATATAAGCGAGGCTATAAAAAAATGTTGACTAAAAGAATAATACCGTGTCTTGATGTTAATAACGGAAGAGTTGTCAAAGGAATAAATTTTGTAAATTTGATTGATGCGGGCGATCCGGTCGATTGTGCTGAAATGTATAATAATTTAGGTGCAGACGAACTTGTATTTTTAGATATAACAGCTTCGAGTGATAATAGAAAAACTATTATTGATGTTGTTAGAAATGTAGCTAAGAGAATATTTATTCCGTTTACAGTTGGAGGGGGAATTAAAGGCGTTAATGACATGAAAGCGATTTTGCAAGCTGGAGCTGATAAGATTTCAATTAATTCGGCAGCCGTAAAAAATCCTGATTTGATTAATAAAGGGGCAGAAATGTTTGGCAATCAATGTATTGTGGTCGCAATTGATGCTAAACGGGAAAATAATTTATTTAAAGTGTATATAAACGGTGATAGAATTAAAATGGATTTGGATGTTATTGATTGGGCTAAAGAAGTTGAAAAAAGAGGAGCAGGTGAAATTTTATTGACAAGTATGGATAATGACGGAACAAAAAATGGATATGATATTGAGTTGACTAAATGTGTGTGTGAAAAGGTAAATATTCCTGTTATTGCTTCGGGTGGTGCGGGGAAAATGGAAGATTTTAAAAATATATTAAAGTATGCTGACGCTGCACTTGCTGCAAGTTTATTTCACTTTAAAGAAATTATGATAAGCGATTTAAAAGATTATTTGGAAGATAATAATATTCCTGTGAGGAGAATTTAGTATGACAAAACAAGAATTAATGCAGATAATAAAATTTGATGCTAAAGGTTTGATTCCGGTTATAGTTCAAGATTGTCATTCGAAACATATTAGAATGTTTGCTTATATGAATAAAGAAGCGCTAGAAAAAACGCTTGAAACGGGTAATGTATATTATTACTCACGAAGCAGAAATAAATTATGGCTTAAAGGAGAAGAAAGCGGACATTTTCAGTATTTAAAAAAAGTTAGTGTTGATTGTGATGGCGACGCGCTTTTGATTCAAATAGAACAAAAAGGAAATATTAGTTGTCATACGGGTAATGTTTCTTGTTTTTATCGCAACATAAAAATTAATGATAATGATATCGAAAATAAAAATGTTGAGCAAAAAATATTAAAAGACGCTTCTTTTTTAGTTAGCTTGGAAAATATTATTAAAGATAGAAAAGAAAATCCTGTTGAAGGTTCGTACACGAATTATTTGTTTCGAGAGGGTATTAATAAAATATTAAAAAAAGTTAGCGAAGAAGCTGCAGAAATAATTATAGCTGCTAAAACAAGTAAAAATGATGTTATTTATGAAGTTAGTGATTTGTTATACCATTTGACAGTTTTATTAGTCGAGCTTGATATTTCTTGGAATGAAATAAAAATAGAATTAGGCAAGAGGTAATGTTATGTTAAAAGCGAATTATCATACGCATACGGAATTATGTGGGCATGCTGTTGGAAAAACTATGGATTATGTTGATAAAGCAATAAAACTTGGATTTAAAGAATTGGGAATGTCAGATCACGCGCATATACCAGAATATTTTATGACGGGAAATGAGTATAAACATAATTATTTGGATGAATCAATGACAAACGATGAATTTGAAAAAATATATGTAAAAGAAGTTATAGAAGCAAAGCAAAATCAAAATATAAAAATTTTTTTAGGTCTCGAGACTGAATATTTGCCTAAGTTTCATAATTACTTTGCTGATTTAAGAAAAAAAGTAGAATATCTTAATTTGGGTATTCACTTTTTTAATTATAACGGCGTTAATTATTCTACATATGATCCGCTTAATTCAGAATTGATTTTAGGTTATACGGACACTGCAATTAAAGCTATGGAAACAGGTCTATATAAAATTTTTGTTCACCCCGATTTGTTTATGATTAATTATTATTCTAGAGATAATTACAGAGGTTTTGATAAAGCTTGTAAGTATTGTAGTAAAAAAATAATAGATACGGCGATAAAAAATGATATTTATTTAGAAATAAATGTTAGCGGTATAAAAAATAGTGTTAAAAAAATAAATGGTAAATCTGAATATTTATATCCAAGAACTGAATTTTGGTCGTTAGTTAGTAATACAAAAGCAAAAGTTATTATAGGTATCGATGCGCATGATCCATTAGATTTTGAAGGACAAGCTGTTTTAAAAGCAAAACAATTTGCTTCTCAGTTTAATTTGAACATGTGTGACTTTATAAAGTTTTAAAAGCACAAAACTTAAGATGTTATTGCAAAACCACCAATATAGTTATTTTTTTACTGTAATAATTTATGAAAACAAATTAGCTTTATTAGATACTGTCTACACAAAAAAGATAAAAAAGAGAAATAAACTATAAGATAAAGTATAATGGAGAAAAATAAAAAACATGAGCAAAATGAACATGAAAAAAAACGTATCGTAGATTTGATATAAGTAATGCAGAGTGGAAACTAATAGAACCGCACATGACAGGTCAATATGGACGACATGGAGGCATAGCCAAAGATAATCGAAAATTTATTAATGCAGTTGTTTGGATACTTAAAACAGGATTTCCGTGGAGGGATTTACTGCCAGATTATGGTAAGCGGAATACAGTTCATCAAAGATTTATTCAATGGCAACGAAAAGGTATTTCGAAAATACATTTAGCCATCAATGAGCGCGGTTTACCTGTAAAATTTATTGTTATAGATGGAACACATGTCGATTGTAAAGAAGCTGTTAACTTGCTCAAAAATTTAGATGCCAAATTATCATTTGCCAATCGTGCTTATGATACCAACGAAATCTTCTCTTATATTGCAAAACAAAACATAAAATCAGTTATTTCTCCAAAACGCAACAGGCTTGAACAACGTGGTTATAATAGTAAATTTTATCGCTTTAGACATACTATCTAGAATGCTTTCCTTGCTTTTAGATGTTGGCGCGGTATCGCCACCAGATACGCTAAAGCGCTCGATGCTTTCATCGCTTCTATTGATGTTCGTTGTATTTTTATGTATCTATGACTCTTGTAAATTTTTTTCATGTAAACACTATCTAACAAAAATCCTTGTATAAAAAATAAAGAAATGCCAAAAAATTTGGAAAGCCAAATCATAATAAAAAACGATAAATCATGCGCTCCAATTTTATTTTTTCAAAAATATATAGGTTTATTTTATTCGATCGATTAAAATAATAATATTATTTTTTCGAAATATGATAATTAAAAATATGTTATTGTTTTAAAGTTTGACAGATAGAAGTACTTTTTAATTTTAGAAGATTTTTTTTATACTATGTAGCGTTCACATAAAGTAAAAATAGAAAATAGGTTGACCCAAAAGAAAAAAGTAATAAGATGGAGATATGAAATTTACAAAAACATAACATAAAAAGCTAGAGGGATTAATACCGATAGCGAGGAAACTGGCCAAGATATCAAACTACAAATTCATGTGTACAATCTTTACATAATAGAAGCTGTTTGCAAATGAAGGGCATTATCAAAAAAATATGGAAACTGGCACACAATTTATATGAAATTTAGTAGATGGTCGAAGAACGGTACAATTGCCAAAATTTTAGCAGCTATGAAAAAGCAAAAACTGCTTAATGAAGAGGATTATATATTCTTTATTGATAGTACGAGCATAAAGGTGAGTCCAGATGCAAACAAGAATAAAAATAATCAGGAACAAAGCATCGGACGTTCGACAGGAGGTCTGACAACGAAGTTACACCTATGTTGTACATCTCCATGTCCGGTGACCTTTCACTTGCCTCCTGACAAC
>CAMKTI010000026.1 GCA_946415665.1 uncultured Clostridia bacterium | reverse complement strand
ATATTGTCGAAAATATATTTTTGAAATTTAAGCGTTGGCGCGGCATCGCTACCCGATACGCTAAAACACTCGATGCTTTCATCGCTTCTATTTATGTTCGTTGTATCTTTATGTATTTGTAGCTCTTTTAAATTTTTTCATGTGAACACTATCTAAATAAAAAAATTCGAATTAGCTCTTGACAAATAAAAAATTTTGTTTTAAAATAAATTTTAGGGAGGGTTAAATGATGTCGCGCTAAATGACGTCGTTTTTTTGTTTATCAGCTTTGTTTTTTAAAAAAAAATTGATATGCAAATACAAAAATAAATTTGGAGGCGTAATTATCAATGGAAAGCGGGAATAAAAAAGATTTGGAGTGGAAATTTGATGCTGATTTTACTCAAGTAGTATTTTTTAAAGAATTGGTTGGTTTAATTGCAATGTTGCATGTAATACCAAATTTAAATTCAAAATTAGATGATAACGAAAAAAAATTCGTTGAAACGTGTTATAATGCATTTAAAATGCATTTAAATTGTGATTGGGCTGGAGTAATTAAGAGACATAAAGAAGATAGGGGTTTATCTTTGACGGGAAATGTTTATAATGAGGGCTTGTATGAATTTAAGGAAACCCCGTTCGAAAGACTGTCAGGGGTAATGGAAGAGAATAGTTTTACGTGGACTAATATTTTTGACATGATTAAAAAATTGGATTCTTATTGTTATATCTGGTTCAGCGATAATTTTTTTAATTTTAAAGATTTGAAGCAAGATTTATCAGAGAAGCTGAAATCAGAATCAGGAAAGACTTTTGATAAATTTAAAGAGGATTGGGAAAAGGACAAAAGAACCACCATGATAAACAACAGAAAAAATTGGATTAAAAAAGTAAAATTAGAGGAAAAGAAAATAATAAAATCATGGGAGGATCTAGCTCAGATTTTAACTAAAGTATGTGAATATCGTAGTGACAAGCTATTTTTATGGAAACAAGAGTTCGATATAATTTCAAATGATTATCAACTTATAAATGGCAATGCTTTTGATTTTTTCGTGTATTGTCATGAATATACGGGTCTTAAAGTTTTTACTGATATAGAATCTCGGAAATATATTTTAGAACTATTGCTCGATTTAGGATTTTCTTTCGATTATGAAAAATTTGGTGGTCATATACATGACTATAAATGCCGAGAGAAAGGTTTTAAAAGTGGCTTTAAGGAGTTGGTGCTAAGCTTTAATAGCAAACATTGCCTTAGCGAATGCATATTATGGTTTGATGATAAAAATAAAAAGATCGATTTTTCAATGCTTGGTTTTAGATTTAAAGACCCAGATAAAATTTATCCCATTGACAAAAAATACAATCGAGGGTTTTCGGAAGAAGATATGAGCTGTGTTTTAGATAAATTTAAAAACGAAAAGACAGGTTTTTGTTGTGCAGAAAATATGCAGTTTTTTGTTTATATGATGTGCAATCCGTATCAAGATAAATTTAGAGTTATGAAAGACAAAGAAAAACGAAAACAGTTTTATTTGGATTTGATGGATGTATTTGCAAAATATGTGAGTTCTCTTTTAGATATGGATGCTGAAACAGCGCGTTTTCATAGTAAACCTATTAATTATACTTTGTATTTTAATCGAATTTGTGATTGTCAAGAAACGTATCTTACAGAAGAACAAGTAGATCACTTTATGCAGGAAGCCGAAAAACAAGGAGTAAAAAAAGATCCTATAAAGATACTTTTGTATGGAAGGGGTACAATTCCAAACCGTGAGTTTGATTTACTAGATTTACGAATAGATTTACAAAGTAAAAACAGAGACCAGATAACTTTTACCGGATGTTTTATAGATATTATAGGCATGATTCCCAAAGACATTTTCGAGAATGGAGTGGTAAAACAAAAAATAAAAGAAGTTCTCGAGACAATGTATAATGTTTCCCTGTACACTGACAAAAGAAAAACTTTCATGTTAATACTTTTCATTTATGAAAATTATGATTTGTGTCCAAGTAAAGAAGACATAGAACAATTATTTAAGAAATTTATAAATTGTTCGTATGATCGAGTATATTTATTTTGTTTTTATTTTATGTTCAATATAATTTTCAAGAATAGAGATAAATTCTCGTTGGATGAAAAGAAAAAAATGTTAGGTAATTTAATGAAATTTGGAGCTGATAGAACAGGAGAGTTTTTTTTTAGAGACGAAAAAGATTTGGAAAGCGAGCCTCAATTAAAAGAAAAAACGATAAAAATACAAAAGATCTTAACAGGACATTTGTACAGAAAAAAATTAAATTTAAAAGAAAAGGAAAAGAAAGCAATAAAACTTCAAACTGCTACCAGAAAGTTTTTAGCAAGAAAGAAATTTGAAAAGTTGAAAAAGAACACGATAAAAATACAAAAGGTCTTCAGAGACTTTTCATACAGAAAAAAATTAAAGCAAAGAAAGAAAATGACAAAAATCTGCACGTGGTTGTTCGTTGGATTTGTAATTTCGCTTGTCACATTTATGTTTGAGATGTTTGTTTTTGATGTTGCTTTTCTATCAATTCCGTCCATTTTAACCCTTTTGGTTGCAATAATTTTGATTGCAAGATTTTTATACATCGATCACAAATTTAAAATATTTTTTTGGAAACGAAAACCACCGATAGAAAACATAATTGATCCATCGATTCAAAAAGAAAATTTAATTTTCAATGACAAAAATAATTTGATTACAAATCAACGCATAGGAACCATTCCTTTTAATCCAAATTCGATAACAGATGATTTAATTGTTACATCTATAAAAAATCAAAATTCAAATCAAAAACCTCGCGAAGAAAAAAATATTGAAGAAGGAAATATTATAGATACCACCGAAAACCGTTCAAATCAAATCAACTTAAACGAATAAAATATTTAATCGCGTGTAAATAATTTTTGTCTTTGATTTTAACATCCAAAAGCGTATGTGTTTTTTTGCATACGTTTTTTTTGTTGTACCTAAAATAAATATCCAGCTTAAAAATTTTTGCTCACATAAAAATATTTTTGGCGTGTAAATTAGCAAATTATTTTTTTATAAACTTAAAATATAAACTGATTTTTTATTGTGTGATAAAATTTTGTTGCTAAAAAAAATAAATTTGTATGGGAGAGATTTTTTTATGACGCGAACAAGATTTGCTCCGAGTCCAACCGGGTTTATGCACATCGGAAATTTACGAACGGCACTTTATGAATATTTGATTGCGAAGTCGCAAGGTGGAAAATTTATTTTACGTATCGAAGACACAGATCAAAAAAGATTGGTTCCGGAAGCTGAAAAAATTATTTTTGACACGTTAAAAATCACTGGCTTAAAACATGATGAAGGGCCAGATGTCGGCGGAAATTTTGGTCCATATGTGCAGAGCGAACGAAAAGAAATTTATAAAAAATATGCGCTTGAGTTGATAAAAAATAATCATGCGTATTATTGTTTTTGCGATAAGGAAGAATTTGACGCCGGAGATAGATTTAGCGAGAAAAATAAATGTAATTGCAAAAATTTATCGGCAGATGAGATAAAAAAAAATCTTGAAGCGGGGAAAAATTTTGTTATAAGGCAAAATATTCCGGATGGAGAAACAAGTTTTTTTGACCAAGTTTATGGTGAGATAACGGTAAAAAATTCTGAGTTAGACGATCAAGTTTTAATAAAATCTGATGGTTTGCCAACATATAATTTTGCGAATGTAATTGATGATCACCTGATGGAAATTACACATGTAGTTCGAGGATGCGAATATCTTTCGTCAACGCCAAAATATAATTTGCTTTATAAAGCTTTTGGTTGGCAGATTCCGGAGTATATTCATTTGCCATTAATTTTGGATGAGCATGGCGAAAAATTGTCGAAGCGAAAAGGCGCGGCATCGTTTGAAGATTTGATGAAAATCGGATTTTTGCCTGAGGCAATTATAAATTATATTGCGCTTTTGGGTTGGAGCCCGGATAATAATCAGGAAATTTTTAGTTTGGCTGAATTAGAAAAAAAATTTAATGTAAGGGGCTTGAGTAAATCGCCAGCAATTTTTGATTTGGCAAAATTAAAATGGATGAATGGCGAGTATATAAAAAAAATGGATAAAGATAAGTTTTATAATTTGGCGTTGGATTATTTTAAAAAAAATATTAAAAAAAGTGATTTGGATTATAAATTTATGGCAGAAGCTGCACAAACACGTGTTGAATTTATTGAGGATGCGTGGAAATTATTTGATTTTGTGGATGAGTTAAGAGATTATGATTTGGATTTGTTTTTAAATAAAAAAATGAAAGTAACGCATGAAATTAGTTATGATGTGTTGAATTGTGTTTTAGATAAATTAAAAGATATTGAGCTAAAAAATTGGTATGGCGAGAATTTAAAAAATGTTTTAATGGAGCTAGCAAAAGAAAAAAATTTAAAGACGGGACAAATTTTTTGGCCGTTATTAATTGCTTTATCGGGCAAAAAAAATACGCCTTGCGGTGCAACTGAAATTGCTGAAATGATTGGCAAAGACGAAAGTTTGAAAAGAATAAATTTTGGTATTGAAAAGCTAAAGTAAAAATTGTGTTTGATGAAAAAATAAATTTTGGTTGATAAAAAAAGCCTCTGCAAAAAAAATTGTGGAGGTTTTTTATATGATGATGTATATGTATATAAAAAGTTTTTGTTGAGAAAAATAAATTTTGTTAATGGGAATTTATTTTTTTTTGGATTTGGGTTTTGTTGAGTTATAAAGTTTATGTAGTTTTTTGTTGCGATAAATTATATTTTGCTATAATAAAACAAAAATAAATTGGTGATTAGTAAATGAAATTTGTTTTAATTTTTGTGATTGCTTATTTGGTTATGCGATTAATTGTTCCGCCGTTAATAAAATTAGCTGAGAGATATAATTTTTTAGATCAGCCAACAAAAAGAAAAAAACATGTAAAAGCAACTCCATTAATTGGTGGACTTGCTATGTATATTAGTTTTATAATTTGTTTTGTGATTTTTATTGGATTAAATGATATAAAACATGTTGCGATTTTAGTCGGCAGTTTTTTTGTTATTTTAATAGGCTTAATTGACGATTATTATAAGACAAAAAGTTTAGAGTTTGGTGTTATTCCGAGAGTTATATTGCAAATCTTGCCCGCGATAATTTTATATTCTGTTGGAATAAGATTTACAGGATTTATGAATCCGTTTAATAATACTTATTTTTTGTTGCCAAATTATTTGCAATTTATTTTGACAGTGCTTTGGGTTTTTGGTGTTACGACGGTAATTAATTTTTCTGATGGACTAGATGGATTAGCGGGAGGATTTTCTGTTATTTCAGCTACAACTTTATTTATTGTCGCGATTTATAAAAGTCAAACTGATTCAGCGATGATGGCAATTTTATTAATGGGGATTGCAACTGGATTTTTAAAATATAATTTTTACCCGGCAAAAATATTTATGGGAGATTCAGGAGCAACTTTTTTGGGATATATGCTTGCAGTAATTTCTTTATATGGTGCATTTAAACAAGCGACTTTAATTTCTGTTTTTATTCCGGTTTTGGCGTTAGGCGTTCCGATTTTTGATAATGTTTTTGTCGTAATAAAAAGATTTTTAAATCATAAGCCAGTTTATAAACCCGATGCGACTCAAATTCATTACAGACTTTTAAATTCTGGAATGAACACGAAACAGGTTGTGCAGTATTTATTTTTAATAAATGTTTGTTTGAGTTTGACTTCGATTATAATTTTATTATTAAAAGTATAGATTTTAGTTTTTGGTGTAGATAAATAAAAAAACGAATTTAGTGCGGTTGTTTTTAATTCGATCGCACTTTTTTTGTGCCTAAAAAATTTTTGCATGAAGAAAAATTTATCTTGGTAAAATAAAAATACAGAACTAACACATAAAATATATTTTTTTGATTTGTTTAATTAAAATTTTGATTTTGCATAGATAATATGTGTATAATAAAAGAAACTTTTTTTATAGGAGATTTAATATGTTAAAGAGAGAAGATATTCGTAATGTTGCAATTATTGCACATGTTGATCATGGCAAAACAACTTTGGTTGACCAAATGCTTAAACAAAGCGGAACTTTTCGTGATAATCAAACGGTTGGCGAACGTGTAATGGATTCCGGAGATTTAGAACGTGAGCGTGGAATTACGATTTTGTCGAAAAATACGGCTATAAATTATAACGGCATAAAAATTAATATAGTTGATACGCCGGGACATGCAGATTTTGGTGGCGAAGTAGAACGAATTTTAAAAATGGTAAACGGTGTAGTTTTATTAGTTGATGCATTTGAAGGACCGATGCCACAGACAAGATTCGTTTTACAAAATGCTTTAGATTTAGATTTACCAGTAATAGTTTGCATAAATAAAATCGATCGTCCTGACCAAAGGACAAAAGAAGTTGTCGATGAAGTATTTGAATTATTTATGGAGCTTGGTGCTTCGGATGAACAATTAGATTTTCCAATTATTTATGCTTCGGCGAAAAATGGTTTTGCATATTTGGATGAGCCAAAAAATAATATGAGTGATTTGTTCGAGACGATAATAAAATTTATTCCTGCGCCCGAAAGTAATATTAATAGCTTGCAATTATTAATTTCTGCGTTGGATTATAATGATTATGTTGGAAGAATTGGCGTCGGAAAAATTGAAAACGGAGAAATAAATTTAAACGATGAGGTTTTTATTACGAATATGCATTCGCAAGAAACGCCAAAATCTTTGCGAATAAGCAAGTTATATGTTTTTGACGGTTTAAATAAAAAAGAAGTTACGCATGCAAAATTTGGGGATATTGTTGCGGTGGCAGGAATAGAAAATATAAAAATTGGTGATACGATTTGCTCGAAAGATAATATTGTGCCGTTGGAATTTAGCAAAATTTCTGAGCCAACGATTTCGATGAATTTTAGTGTGAATGACAGTCCGTTTGCAGGACAAGAAGGGAAATTTGTTACGAGCAGACATTTGCGCGATAGATTATTAAAAGAATTGAACACGAACGTAAGTTTGCGAGTTGAAGAAACGGATTCGGCGGATGTTTTTAAAGTTTCTGGGCGCGGTGAATTGCATTTAGCGGTTTTGATAGAAACAATGCGTCGAGAAGGATATGAATTTCAAGTTTCGAAACCTGAGGTTTTATTTAAAAAAATAAATAATGAATTGTGCGAACCAATTGAACTTGTTACGATCGATGTTCCGGAAGATTTTTCTGGCACGATTATTTCGAAATTAGGAATTAGAAAAGGTGAAATGCTTGCGTTTGATGCTCTAAGAGAAAATTTTGTAAGATTAAAATTTTTAGTACCATCACGTGGTTTGATTGGATATCGAAATGAGTTTATAAAAGATACGCGCGGCAATGGGGTTATAAACAATATTTTTCACGGCTATGAAAAATATAAAGGCGAGATAGTTAGTAGAAATTATGGTTCGCTTGTTGCATTTGAAACGGGAGTGGCGGTTGCGTATGGATTGTTTAATGCACAGGAGCGCGGAGAATTGTTTATAAAACCGGGAGATAAAGTTTATACTGGAATGGTTGTTGGAAAAAATAGCCGTTTGGGAGATATAGAAGTAAATGTCTGTAAAAAAAAGCAATTAACGAATATGAGAGCATCAGGATCGGATGAAGCTTTAATTTTGACACCAGCAATTATTTTGACGCTCGAGCAAGCTTTAGACTTTATAAACGATGATGAACTAATAGAACTTACACCAAAAAATTTTAGAATCAGAAAAAAAATTTTGGATGCAAAACAGCGATCGCGAAAAAAATAATTTTAAAAAGTTAGTTTAAAATGTAGAGAAAAATATTATAATTTTGTTTAAATAAAATAGTTGATCTCAGAAAAAAACGCTTAATAAGCAGTTTTGTATCTGAGATTTTTTTGCGTAAAAAAATATAATTGCAAAACAAAAAGCACATCGAGAAAGATGTGCTTTTTTATTTGTTTTTACAATATTTTTGGATAGCTAAAAAGATCTAGTAAAAAGATCTAGGTAGTGTTCACATAAAATACAAATAGATTGAAAATGGTAAAATAGGGAGATGAGACTGACGAAGGCATAATATAAAAAGCTAGGGAGATTAATGCCAATAGCAAGGGAGCCTACAAAGATACCAAACACAAATTTATACGTGCAATGTTTTACATAATAGAGAATAGTTGCAAAATTGATAGTGCAAACATAAAGGATGAGTCGAGATACAAACAAGAATAAAAATAATCAAGAACAGAGCATTGGATGTTTAAAAGGGGACTGACAACAAAGTTACACCTATGTCGTAGATCTTCATATCAAGTTGTTTCCCGTTTGTCTCCTGGCAACTCTCACGATGCTCCTGAAGGAAGAAAATTGATTGAATACTTATATTCCAAAAATGATAATTATCTCCTGATAGACAGGGCTTAAATAAGATAATAAAACTTTAGTTTTAGCTAATAATCACAGGTTTCGCGCAGTTGTTTCACCTAAAAAAAATCATAAATCCCCTTGACTGCATAACAAACGGCTTTATAAATTTATAAACAACGCAATAATATAATATCGAGCGATATTTCTTCAGAAAATTTTTTACTCGTTATGATAAGTTTGGCCCTATTTTTATTTCTACCGTCTCCCTTGCTTTTATTTTTGACTTGCTTTTTATATGAACGCCACCTAAATTGAAGATAAGTATAAAAAATGATATCGGTAGCGATATCGGCGTTAGTACGGAAAAGAATAAAAACGCAAACAAAGAATTTAATAAATGAAAAGCAATTTGATATTTTAATTTGGCGTTTATATTGATGCTATTACCACCGAAAAATATTACCAGAGGAATACGCGTAAAATCTGGCGATGAGTAACTATAATACGACAATTTATCCTGAATCATTAACTCATCAGTATTTTCCATTTAAATTCTCATAATCTTTAATATATAAACAATAAAATTACAAACAACATCGTTATTATAAAATAATTTTGTTGAGTTGTCAATAATTTGTTTTAAAATAAATATTGATTTACATATAATAATTTTTACTCAAAAACAAAAAAGACCTTGATCATCAAGATCTTTTATTTTTTTGTATTGATTTAGGATCAGTTCTAACCCAATAACGACATAAAGTAATTGGTTTGCCATGTTCTGTCGAAGGTAATTTATCTCTTAAAATTCCACCTGCATGTTCAATCAATGTTTTTGACGCAATATTATCTTCACTACATGTTATCAAAGCCGGATTAATTTTAAATCTATAAGCTTCTTGTAATAAAAATCTTAATAATATAGTCCCATAACCTTGATTTCTTTTTCCAAGACGAATCGCATAGCCAATGTTTGCTCCGTATTCTTCAATTGCTTTCGTCATACGATGACGAATTATTCCTATGCCAATATATTCTTTTTTATCAACTAACCAATAAGTTGTCGACGGAACATTTAACATTTTAGATTCGCCGTTAACCTTTTCAAAATAAAGTTGACGTGTGATTCCTTTTTGATACGCTGCAAAATTATTATCTTCGCCTTTTTTCAAATGCGCAAATTCTTTCAGGTCATGCAAAAAAGATCTCTCGCCTGCTTTTTCTGATTCTTTACAAGCTTGATAATAGCTGTCCCAATATTTTCTCGACGGAGAAATTAAAACTGCAAACAATTTTTCTTTTGTGGACATTTTTTTACCACTCCTTTTATTTTTTTCTCCATTATAAAAAAATTTTTGTGCCAAACAAAATTTTTATTCGAAAAAAATAATTCTTGAAACAAATTTTTTTTCTGCATATAATCCTTTTATTATTTTTATTTAGGAGGTGTTTTTAAATGAAATATGTTTGTGAAGTATGTGGATTTGTTTACGATGAAGAATTAGGTTTGCCAGAAGAAAATATTGCACCGGGAACAAAATTTGATGATTTGCCAGATGATTTTGTTTGTCCAGAATGCGGTGTAGAAAAAAATATGTTTGAGCAAGAAAACTAAAAATAAATACGAAGGGAAAAATATATGGCAAAAAAAATAAATGACTTTATTTATTATGTCGGAGTTTTAAATCCAAATTCGCGAATCTCAGATGTGATAGTAAAAACAGATTTTGGAACGTCATATAATTCTTTTTTGATTAAGGATAAAAAAATTGCTTTGGTTGAAACGTGTCATAGCGATTTTTTTGAGGATTATCTTGAGAATATAAAAGAAATATGTGATTTAGATTCAATCGATTATATTATTTTGAATCATACAGAACCGGATCATTCGGGCGCGTTAAAAAAAATAATAAAATTGGCATCGAATGCAAAAATAATTTGTTCGAAAGCAGGAGCAATTTATTTAAAAAATATTCTTAATCAAGATTTGGATTTTATAATCGCGCAAAATGATTTTGAGTTGGATTTGGGCAAAAATAAAATTAAATTTATTTCAGCTCCGTTTTTACATTGGCCTGACAGTATGTTTAGTTTGCTCGAAAATAAAAATTTTAAAGCTTTGTTTTCGTGTGATTTTTTAGGTTGTCATTTTTGTGAACCAGGAATTTTTGATTTTAAAATAAAATTTTTGAGTGATTATGATTTAATGCTCGAGAATTATTTTAAAAATATTTTTGGCTCGTTTAAAAAATATGTTTTGTTGGGTCTAGAAAAAATTAATGGGATTGATTTGGATTTTATTTTTACAAGTCATGGGCCCGTTTTAACAAAAAATAATTTATTAGGCAGTGTAATCGAAAAATATAAAATTTGGGCGTCAGAAAAAAAAGACACGAAAAATAAATATGTTGCGATTTTTTATTGTTCAGCTTATGGAAATACATTTGAGTTGGCAAAAAAAATAAAAACAGGAATTTTGGAGCGCAATAAAAATTTGGATGTGAAATTATTTAATATTATTGAGCATGATTTAAATTTTTTGCGTAATGAATTAAATAAAAGCGATGCATTTTTGATTGGCAGTCCGACAATTAATCGTGATGCAGTTGCTCCCGTTTGGAATTTATTAACCGGAATCGACGCAATTAATAATAAAAATAAAAACGTGGCAGTTTTTGGATCATTTGGATGGAGCGGTGAAGCAACTGATTTTATTTTTAATAGATTAAAAGATTTAAAGCTTAAGGTTTTTGAAGATAAATTGAAAATAAATTTTGTGCCGAGTGGAAAAGATTTGGAAAGCGCAAAAACTTTTGGCTTTGAGTTCGCAAAAAGTTTTGTCTGAGAAAAATTAAAATAAAAAAAGAAAAGAGTGACTAAAAATCACTCTTTTTTTATCGCATAAAATTATAAGTTTAATTATTTATCAGGATTTCATTCGGTGGATTTGCTGATTCGGGAAGATTATTAAAACAATCTTTAACTTTTTTTCGCCAAAACATATCAAAAGAAATTTTGCGTCTAGCTTCCAATTTCGTCTTTGAATTTTTAATATCTTGTATAGCGATACATCTCCTATACTTTTCTATTTGTTTACAAGTTTCTATGAACATACTGAAAAATACACACATTATAAATAAAGGAATGAGCAAAAAAAGTCTAGGCCAGAAAACCGGAATTGTAATCAAACCGATTATTATCAAAAAAATGCACACAAAATAAATAGATAAGAGCAAAATAAGATTTTTAATATTAATACTGAGATCTATTTTTTCATTACTATCCACCGGATTATTTTCTATAACAGACCGGTTTTCTTTTATATCATTTTTTTGTTTTTCCGATTCTTGCACAGAGGCGGTTATTTGATTAAAAATATTTTTCAATTTCTCATCGAGAGAAAACAACTTTGCATAAATTTTATTTTCTAATACTGCCCTATCTATATAAATACTATTTTCTTTTTTTAAACTATCTTGAGCCCACTGTTTTAAACTTGTTAGTAAATTATTTTTTTCATTATCGTTGTTTTTTTGACAGTAATCTAATAAAAAACTAGCAATGGAAAAATAATTTCTATTAAAGAAATCCGATAATCTTATATTTTTATCTTGAAAAACTTCTGTTAATTTTCTAATTAATATTGGTCGAACGGCATATTTTATCTTCACAGGCATAACATTTTCTTCTTTATTAAGTATTTTTTTACATATGCCATTAACATAAGTAAACCGGAGTTCTGGTTTGTTATCATAATAGGACAAAGGCAACGAAAAAAAAGGCTTTAAATATAGCTTGCTAAAAATTGAAACAATAAATTTCTCGTCAACCTTATCGTTTCCTGTAAACAAAATCCAAAATTCTTGGTCAAATAGTTTTAAAGCAAGTCTTGGAGATATGTTATTCACTTTTTCTAAATAACCTAGTATCAAATTTTTTATTTCATCTACGTTTATATTTTTATCATTAACATCGTTTATATTTTTATTATTAACGTTGAGAGTTTTAATTAAATCGATTAGCAATTCGTCAAAGTTTAAAAAAAATTCTTCAAACCCATCACGCTTAATAACAAAATCAGACAAAAGAATCTTTTTAATTGCATTAAAGCTATCCTTATCACTAATTATAAACCTAGCAAAACTTTTGCCTTTAAGCAGACTTGTTATATAGTAAACAAAATGGCGAACGTTTTCGCGAATATCACCACTTTTAGCCAAATTTATCATTTTATCATCAAGCTTATCATAAAAATAAACTATATTATACTCATTTCCATAAGTTATTCTAGGTTCTTGTTTTTCACAAAAACATAAAGGCATAGTATTTTCATTTTTTTTACCACATGCCTTACGAACTTTCTTCACGTCTGCTAACGTGATCGTGCCTTCATCATTTTCTTCATTCACACTACTAAGGTATTTTTGCACCAATCCATGAACTAAACTATAAATACCATTTGATTCTGTTATTAAACGCATTTTTTCCTGATAAAACTTCGATTTATCATCCGATTGATTACCTGAAAGTATTGGTGCTACACCAACATTATTTTGTTTCATCAATAGATACCCCCTAAAATTCTAAAAAAAGTTTCTGATACAACACTATTATTATACTATATTCATAAATCATTTTCAAAAATAATATTTTTATCAAAAAAACATATCTCGCAAAAAATTTTGGTTTTGAGTTCGCAAAAAGTTTTGTCTGAGAAAAATTAAAATAAAAAAAGAAAAGAATGATTTTTAATCATTCTTTTTTTATGTTTAAAAATTTTTAAGATAAATATCATTTGTCAACTTTAGATTATTATTATCAATTCGATCGCGATTTTTGTCAAGAATATATCTAGGTTTATTTTGTTTTGGAGAAGAAAAAGCAAAAAATTTATATGCGACACAGGCTTTCAATTTGTTCTTAATGCCCCAAACGATTAAAAACAATCCAATGACCAAGAAAACAATTGAAATAAAAAGACAAGTATCAAAACAAAAGGCAAATATAGCATCAACAAAAAATAATATTCCAGGTATAACAAATTTCCAGTTGATAAATTGTTTATTTTCGTTATTTTCAATACTATTGTTTGTCACCATAAAACCACAATTCGCAGTGATATTGATATTATTCCCTTCGTCATTATTCACAGTATTGTCCGCTTTTTTAATGTGATTTACATCGATATTAATTTTTTTATTTTCCATACCTTCGTCAACAACATTAATTTTGCTGTTTATTAAATCCAAATTATTACTCCATTTATCATTTTCTGTGTTGCTTTTTATATCTTCTTTGGCATCAATAATGTTTTCTGTTTTTGTTTCTGTTTTTTTGGAGCTATTTATTTTACCTTTACTTTTTATCATTTCAGAATTGCCAACTTCATCTTTTACATCATCCGAATTATTATTTTCCATTTCATTTTTATTAGTTTTTTTATCCTCTTGATGGTTTGCTATCTCAACTTTTTTTGATTTTTTTTTATTACGTGGAAATTCTGCTGCATAGAGATTACTCATTTTATTAAAGTTGGCAATTGGAATTTTGAAATTACCGCCCATTGATTCAATACCATAAACATAATCTTTGTCATATGATTTAAAATACATTACATGATCTTCCCAAATTTTAGCACAGTCTAAGCCGTTAGCTGAACCTATAACTAACTTTTTTCGTTCTAAAAAATATTCCAAAAACATCATATTATTGTTCTTCTTGTTACTATCAGTTGTCTTTGACTTTAAATCCGGAAATTGTTTAAAAAACATATCCTTATCTAGAATTTTTTTTCCAAAAAGAAGTTTAAAACCTGTAGCTTCGCCACTGTCGCCTATATCTTGTGTCGTAAAACATTTTGGGTTAAAAACTTCTTCTCCATTTTTTTGATTTTTTTCTATTTCATACCAATCAACTCTTTCTACTATCTTGGCCTGTTTATCAAACAACCTATTCATCCCGGGTACATAACCTGTTGTGTTGTTCTTTTCAACACCAAATTTATTTCTATTCATCATTACGCACACAGCTTTATCTAACATAATCAACCAAAGTGGTCTATTACGATAACCAAATCTAGTTTTATCTACGATAATATCAACAGGCAAACCATCTTCGTCACGCAAACGAACAATTGCTTTTGTTTTGTCTTCTTCATATTCCCGAATCATTTTTTCTTTTATATAATTTCCTCTCCCCTGATCTATAAGACCAAGTATTGAAGCCATAAAATAACACGTATTACTAACTTGCCGTACAACAAAATTACCATTTTCATATAAAGATATTTCTTTATCGTTGGGATAAAGTTCTTCCTCTGAAGGTTTATCTCTGTGGCAATCATATTCACAAAAATATTTGTCCGGTGCTTGGATTTTTGGAACTTGCTTTATCTCGCTATATTTTTTTATACATTTTTCACGCATTTTATGATATTTGTTATCTTCTTTAAATTCTTTCATTCGCTCTTTAACGTCAGAAGTTGGATTTTCATCGTGTTTATGATTTATTCTGTATTCCCTATGCTGTTTAATTGTTTCTTTATGGTTATCTAATGCCGTGTGTCTATAATATTCAAACTGAAACTCAAATTCAGATTCATTTTTCTTTTCCATAACTTATCCCTCTTTTATTTACAACAAAATAAATTTTCTTGCTCAATAAATATATTTTATAACAAAGAATATCGTTTGTCAATTGTTTTATTAAATTCTGTTTTAAAATTTTTTAGCTCATATATTTTTATCGTCGCCATTATTTTTTATTTTTAAATTATAAAATTACGTGTTAAGTTTTTTTGCTTTATAGAAAATCGAGACAACGTCATGCTAAAATTATCCCGAAAAATTATTTTGGGAGGAAAAAGTTTTATGTTTATCGGAGATTTAATTCTTGTCGATGAAAAAAATAAAATCATTGGACACGGCGAAAAATTATCGGTGCACACAAGAGGTGATTTACACAGAGCGTTTTCAATTTTTATCTATGACGCTGAAACAAAAAAATTTTTGATTCAAAAACGAGCTTTTAATAAATATCATTCCGGCGGTTTATGGAGTAATTCTTGTTGTTCGCATCCATATAGCAATGAAAAAAATATAACAGTCTCAATAAAAAGATGTATTAGTGATGAATTAAATTTAAACTTGCAAATCGATTTTAGCGACCAAGAAAATGTTTTTGACACGAATTTAGGAAAAATATATTATGCTGGAGTTTTTAAATATTTTTCTGATTACGGGAAAATAAAAGAACATGAGATTGATTCTGTTTATTTATATGTAATTAATAAAAAGCCGGAAATTGATTTTAATAAAAACGAAATTTGTGAATTGCAATGGTTAAATGTGAATGAAATTAATAATTTGCTTGACAAGAAAAATTATTTTACTTCATGGTTTTTTAAAGCGTATAAAATCGTTTTGGAATTTATGAAAAATGTGTATGAGAAAAAATAATTTGGAGTGACGATAATGAAAAGTTTTGGAATTATCACGGCGATGGAAGAAGAAATTTCTGATTTAAAAAACATGATT
>CAMKTI010000025.1 GCA_946415665.1 uncultured Clostridia bacterium | reverse complement strand
AGATTATCAAATTTCAAACACGCATAAGAAAAATTATTATGATCAGAGTGTTTGATTAAAAATTCGCTAAAAGCAATTGTAATTTGCTCTGTCCAGTGTTTCTCTATTATTTTTTCCAGCTTGGAAATTTGCTCTGGGTGTTCTAAAATATAGGCAAAAATAAATTTATAATATTGTCGTCTCCATCCTATCCGTATTTCTGCTATTTCTGTTTTCACTATTTCAATCTCATTCTGGTGTTTTTTATAAAATTTTGTCAACGGCTCTTCTAATATTTTTTGTAAATCCAGATTTTTGGTCTTCAAATCACTTATTCTTGAATTAGTGGCTTTTAAAAGCATATTTTTGGCCATAAGATCATTATTTAGTTGTTTAAATTGATTTATACTCTCTTGATCGTTTTTATTTTGCAGTGCGAGCATGTCTGATGTTATCACACTTATCGCTAGAGTTACGTCATTTACCTGTGCTATTAACTGACCAATGGTTTCTTCATTTCTCTTAATCTCTGCTTCAACTTTCTTTATGTTTTCAACATTATACTTTTTATATTCTTTATTAACACTATGAAAGGTATATTCGGATGATTTTCTAAGTCTACTAAAATAAAAAAAATATCTACCCGCGTATTTACTTTTTGCGTACTCCAAATAACAATCTTCAACATCACTTGCATCATAATTACTATCTTTTATAAGTCTGTCGCCAAAATTTGTTTCCATTAATTTTTTTATCCTGGAATTTTGTGTTTTATTTAACTGGCTAAATAAATCTACTTCAGCAATACTTTTGTTGTTAGCATTAGTAAAATTTTTGTTGGCATTTAAAAATTCCCATAAAATATTTTCATAATCAATAAGAGAAAGCCGTACGTACATAAGATTACTCATAAAATCTTCTGAAATAACCTTGCACCTATCTTTATCTTTTTTATACTGTCCATGTCTATTATAAATCTGTTTTTCCATGTTCATGAGGTCATCACGAGCAATTTTGTCCATTGGTTTTCTATAAATTTCTTTTTCATCATCAAAATTTGGATTGTGAATAAAATTATTATTCCAACGGTTTATATATTCCGAATTGATCGCTGAGTCCAAATTGGAATCAAATCTCAATTTTTTATTGTTACTTTCCGACGCTTTATTGTCGTTGAATAAATTATTTTGTTCATTCAAATTTTCATTCATAACAACAATTCCCCCAAACTAACTTTGTGAGCGTTATAACTCATCAAAAACCATCTGTCAAATTTTTTTCCAAACAAAAATAAATTTTGGTTTGATCACAGATAAATTTTGTATGTAATAAATTTATTTTGGCAAAAAATAAGACGTTTGCTTTGTTATAATTACTTTACAAAAAAATAGTGAGGTGTTTCATTTGCTTAAAAAAGATTTAAAAGGAATTGATTGGGATTTAAAAAAAATAATTGATTCTGAGCATGCGGATCCACACACATTTTTAGGTATGCACGTGATAAAAAATAAAATTTTTGTCAGAGCTTTTTTTCCTCAGGCAAAAAAAATGTTTATAAAAAATTTGGATACCAAAAAAAAATTTGAGATGGACAAAATAAATGACGCTGGCGTTTTTGAAATTATTTTTAACACGCAAAAAACTTTCGACTACAAATATGAAATTATTGACTACGAAAATAATAAGCATGAAATTTTTGACGCTTATAATTTTGAGCCTGTGCTTTCAGATTTTGATTTGTATTTATTTGGACAAGGTACGCATTATGAAATTTTTGATAAACTCGGCGCGCATCTTATGAAATTAAAAAATATTTCGGGTGTAAATTTTGCTGTTTGGGCGCCAAATGCAAAACGTGTGAGTGTAATCGGAAATTTTAATAATTGGGACGGGCGCGTAAATCAAATGCGTGAGCGAGGAAATTCTGGAATTTGGGAATTATTTATTCCGGAGTTAAAAAATTTTGAGCTATATAAATTTGAAATTAAAACGCAGGAGAATTTTATTTTAAAAAAAGCGGATCCGTACGGAAATTTTTGTGAGTTAAGACCAAAAACAGCGTCAATTGTTTTTGATATAAATAAATATAAATGGCATGACAAAAAATATTTAGCTGAGAGAGAAAAAAAATTTGATGAAAAAAAATTAAATCAAGCAATAAATATTTATGAAGTTCATCTTGGATCATGGCGAAGAATTGTTGAAGAAGAAAATAGATTTTTAAGCTATAAAGAGTTTGCCGAGCAAATAATTAATTATGTAAAAGAAATGAATTATACGCATATAGAATTAATGCCAATTTGCGAACATCCTTTAGATAAATCGTGGGGATATCAAGTTACAGGATATTATGCGCCAACAAGCAGATTTGGAACGCCAGAAGATTTTATGTATTTAATAGATAAATGTCATGAAAATAATATTGGTGTGATATTGGATTGGGTTCCAGCACATTTTCCAAAAGACGAGCACGGTTTAAAAAAATTCGATGGAAGCTATTTATATGAACACGCTGATCCAAGACAAGGAGAACATCCTGATTGGGGGACTTTAATTTTTAATTATGGCCGCAATGAAGTAAAAAATTTTTTAATCGCGAATGCTTTGTTTTGGATAGAAAAATTTCATGTTGATGGATTAAGAGTTGATGGAGTAGCTTCGATGTTGTATTTAAATTATAGTAAAGAAAATGGTGAATGGGTTGCAAATAAATTTGGTGGAATAGAAAATCTTGAAGCAATTGAATTTATGAAGCATATGAATTCGATTATTTTTAAAAGGCATAAAGATATTTTAATGATTGCTGAAGAATCAACAGCGTTTGGAAATGTTTCGCGACCGGTTGAAAATAATGGGCTTGGATTTAATTTTAAATGGAATATGGGTTGGATGAATGATTTTTTAAGATATATGCAAAAAGATTGTATTTATAGAAAATGGCATCATAATGATTTAACTTTTAGTATGATTTATGCTTTTAGTGAGAATTTTATTTTGGTTTTATCACATGATGAAGTTGTGCACGGGAAAAATAGTTTGATAAATAAAATGCCAGGTGATTTATGGCAAAAATTTGCGAATTTAAGATTAGCGTTTGGATTTATGATTGGACATCCAGGAAAAAAATTATCTTTTATGGGAAATGAATTTGCGCAATTTGATGAATGGCGAGAAGATAAAAGTCTTGATTGGCATTTATTAGATTTTGATACGCATAAAAAATTTAGAGATTATATGCGAGATTTAAATAAATTTTATTTAGAGCACGAAATTTTATATTGGGATGATTTTAGTTATAAAGGCTTTGAATGGATTGATTGTGATAATTCTGAGCAAAGCGTTTTAGTTTTTATGCGTAAGGGAAAAAATTTAAAAGATATAATTATTTTTGTGTGTAATTTTACCCCCGTTGCTTTATTTGAGCATAGAATTGGTGTGCCGTTTGATGGAGTTTATAAAGAAATTTTTAATAGCGATGAAAAAAAATATAATGGCTCGGGAGTTGTAAATAAAAATTTAATTAAGAGCGAAAAAATAGATTATAACTGGCGAGAAAATAGTATTAAATTAAAAGTTCCGCCGCTAGGATTTTGTGCGCTAAAAATAAATTAAAAATATTTTTTGATGAAAGATTGTATTTTCTGGAAATATTTTTTTGCGTTGATTTGATATGAAAGGCCGTGACCGGCTTTAGGAATTATTAAAATATCTTTTGGACAGGTTGCACTTTTATAAAGTTTATAGACCATTTTTGTTGGAACAAATCGATCTTGTGCGCCATGAATAAATAAAACAGGCGTCTTGCATTTTTTTAATTGGTTTATTGCCGACGCTTCAGAAAGTTTATAGCCAGATTTTGTTTGGCAGATTATATCGGTTAGGTTTAATAAAAATTTTGGCAGATTAAAAATTTTATTATAGTGATAAAAAAATTCGTCGAGAACAGAGGTATAAGCACAGTCTTCGATTATGCATTTTATATTCGCAGGCAAATTTTCTCCGGATGTCATTAAAACGGCGGCGCCACCCATTGATAATCCGTATAAAATAATTTTTGCTTGCGGATTTTTTTTTATTATAAATTTTATCCATTCGAGAATATCGAGTCTATCGTGCCAACCCATGCCAATATAATCTCCGTCGCTTTTTCCATGTCCGCGACAATCAGGTAAAATAATATTAAAGTTTAGTTTATAAAATTCTTTTGCGATATGAAGCATTTGTAATCCAAATCCGTTATAGCCATGAATTATTATTACCCAGTTGTTTTTATATAAATTATTTTTTTGTGTAATTAATGTGGCATGTAATTTTAATTTGTCAAAAGAAGAAATAAATATGTCTTGATAAGTCATGTTTATTTTTTTTTGTTGAATTTGATTGGCAGAAATTTTTTTTTGCGTAGATATATCTTTTAATAATCTTTTTTCATAGGAAAAATTAAAAAGGCGGAACAGATCCGTTTTTTTTTTATTTCTTACAAGTGCTAATTTATAAAAATAAATAATTTTTTTTAAAGCTAACCCCAAACTCATTAAAAATAATATTTGTGAGCCAAAAAAAAGTTTTTTGAAAATAAGGCTATTGTGAAACATAAAAAAAAATCACTCCATAAAAAACATGTTTAATTATTAATACACAGTTTTTATTATGGACGTGATTTTTGATTTTAATCTGAGTATCGATTTTGAAATTAAATGTGTCTGTTTATTTCTGATGTTTAGTTGTGATTTTTAAAATTGTGATAAAAAAATATGTAGGTATATTTTTATTTTTGTTTTTATGACAAAAAAATCTTGATTATTGTAATTTGGTGTGATATTACTAAAGTAGTTTTATATTTATTTCTAATGGAGAGTGATTGTTTTGGAAAACAAAATAAAAATTGCGGATATTGTAAATCGCAATAAAGGGATAAAAAATCATCTTTTGCTCAAGGAATATAATGAAAAATTTGATACAAATAAAGAAAAACTTTATAATGAAAATAAAGATAAAGAACCTTTAAAAAATAAAATTGAGCAGCTAAGAAATTTTTTTGTTACAAGGAATTATGGTATTGGATATTATCGACCAGGAGATGAGGAAATTAATTTAGCAAAAGAATTGTGTCAAAATATTGCTTTGGTTAATTTTCCAACAGCGCTTTACACAAATAAATCTAATCAAAACCAAGATAACAAGACATTCGATAAAATTGTGAACAGTATATGGTATCAACTACAAAAAGATAATTTGATTCGAAAAAAAACTATGAAAGAAGATAAAACTTTGACAGACGACGAAATTAAAAATATAATTATAAATTTGCCTTTGCCATTGTTTAAAACTGAATTTCAAAAGCAATTTAACATTGTAAAACCAGATTTAAAAGAGATAAATTTGGGATCATCAGAATATGATAAATACAATTTAAAAAAAGTATTGGAAGCGGAAGATTTTGTTGATTATTTAACAAATAAAGAATCGGAGCTGAAATTCATTTTAAAAAATAATATTTACGTGGACTCTCAGTTAATTTTTAATTTGTACCCCGTTAGAATTGAAAATATTTTATTTAAATATTTAGAAAATAATACACTGAGTAAATTTGATACAGCTGAACGAATACTACTTTTTTATTATGATAAATTAAAGCTCGCAACTAGCCAATTTTATCCAGGTTTTGGGTTTGCATATAGAATATTAAAGCTGTACGACAAAAAACTTTCGGGTGCAAACAATAACAACAATATAAATGAATTTAAACGGCTTTGCGACTGTGCAATAAAATGTACGAAAGGTATTTTGAATAAAAATGATAATATTGTTCCGTCGGTAAAAAGAATGTTTAATTATGTAACTATGTTTGAAACGCAAAATACATCACAATTTAACTTAACCAATGAAGAATTAGAAAATATAAAAAAAGATGTAAATAACATACTTTATTTTATGAATAAACATCATTTGGGTAAATGTTTTTTAGATTTTGAAAATGGTCGATATGACAATAAGCAAGTAGGACAATTAAATCTTTCTGTTAATAATTGGAATTGTTTTTGTGAGTTTTGTATTATGTTTTTTACGTATTTTATTGCGTTATGGGATGGAATATTATTTGATGGCCCGTTAAGAATTGAAAAGAGTGCACAACTTAGGAAGCTTGTTAATTTTTTCAATAAGGAGGATTTGTTTCAGGACATATCAGAAAATCAAGAAGAAGCTGAGATTAGTGAGGGTTGTCCCACAAAATATTGTTATGAAGAAACAAATTTGTTTAAAGCTTTTCGGCATCTCCGTGAGATTTTGCCTGATGAAGTTCCAAAACAAGAAGGTAATCAAAATAATTTATTGTTGGAATAATACGTTTTGAATTAAATAATGTGTATTGTGTATATACATTTTTATTTTTTTTGATGATAAAAAAATCTTGATAAAAAAATTTTGATTGTTGTAATTTGATGTGATATAATTAAAATAGTTTGATATTTATTTTTAATGGAAGGTGATTGTTTTGGAAAACAAAAAAAAGAAAATAAAAATTGCTGATTTGATAGACAATGAGCAAAGATATGATGAATGGCGTAAACTTCACGAAAAATCCGGTAATTACTATAAAAAATTCAAGGAATTCAAATCAGATTATGAGCGCTTGAAAGAACAAGAACCTTTAAAAAGTAAAATTGAAACGCTAAAAAAAGTGTTTAGTTTTGATGAAAAAAATTATAATGCTCAAAATCCCGGACCCAGTGATGAAGAGATTGATTTGGTTAAAGATTTGTGTTTGTCTAAAGTGGTAAGATTTGATTATTATAAAGCACTTTCAATAGAAGATAAAAATCAAAAACCGATATTTTTTAGGGAAGACAATGAACCAACACAAATAAAAGCTTGGAAAGATCTTTTGCGTCTTATTAAAATAGAGTTATTTAATGCGGGAGTTTTTGGGTTCAATGGTGATGTAATACAAAAAATGAAGGGAAAATTAAATTTTGATGATGAAGCTATAAAAAATACAATTTATCTGTTACCGTCATTTGAAACGTATTTTCAAAAACAAAAGAATATAGAAAAACCGGAAGAGGTTGATGGTGATTTTAATTATCTTACTTGTAGCATAACTGAACTGATTGAGGCAGATGATTTTGTTTATTCTTTGACTAATAAAAAAGAAAAGTTGAAGTTATGTTTCGAAAAACGATATGTTGAATTTGATAATGATTATAAGGAACAATATCGTTCAAGATGTCCTATTGAAATTGAAAGTTCATTGCTGTCGCTTTTGCAAGATAATACATTAGAAAAATTTAATACGGCTGAGGAGTTATTAAATTTTTATTATGATTCAGAACTGAATCGTGATTCTCATTACAATATGCCTTTTAAACCGTATTTTAGTTTTGCATATAAAATAGTGGATTTATTCGATAAAAAACTTGAAACTGTGAATAGAAAATTTTATGCTCAGAGATGGGAAAAATTGCGTCGGTGCATAGCCAAATGTGCAGAAGAAACTACTCCACCGTCTGTATCTGTAAGACAGAATGTACAAGAAATTTTTCGCTATATAGATATGTTTGAAAAGCAAGACACAGCAAGTTTTAATTTAACTGATGAAGTATTAAAAGATATAAACGGTCATATAGGAGATATATTCGAGTTTATGGAAGAACAGGGATTAATCGATAAGGCAGATCGATACTTTCACAACGACAATTTTTTGGATTTGGGGAACATTAACAATTCTTGGATTCTTAATCTTGATAATATTTCTCCTAATGGTTGGGATTGTTTTTGTGAGTTTATGATTAATTTTTTTACACATTTTATTGCATTGTGGGATGGAATATTATTTAACGGACGGCTAAAAATTGACAAGAGCGCGCAACTTAGAAAGTTTGTTAATTTTTTAAGAGAAACTCAAATAAATCAAGTACCGTCAGACTTAACTTCGGCAGATTTCGCAAAACAGCGTAATTGTTCGAGGACTGAAATTCAATTTTTGAGATATGATCAAACAAATATATTTCAAGCTCTTACAAATTTACGCATGACTTTGTCTGAAAAACCAAAATCAGAAAACAATCAGCCAGATGACTTATTAAGCCAAAAATAATTTATTTATGTTTTGTTTTGAGTATTAATCGACAACGTAAGTTATTGCGTTGTCTTTTTTTCTGTTTAAAAAAACTTATTTTTAAATCTATTTTTCTCTACAGGATTATATTTCGAAAAAGTAATATTTCCGTTTTCATCAATCGAATAAAATAACCCTAAATATTTTTGGAAAAATGAAATCGGCGCATAAGACCTATCATTTTTTATTATGACCTGGTTTTCCAGAGTTTTGAGCATTTCTTTATTTTTTATATAAAAATTTTTGTCAACAAAAGCTAAAACGGATAAATTATCATCTCCGTATGGTCTTGCCTGATGAAATACCAAAACAAGAAAATGATCAGTCAGATGACTTATTAAGCCAAAAATAATTTATTTATGTTTTGTTTTGAGTATTAGTCGATGATGTAGGTTATTGCGTTGTCTTTTTTTCTGTTTAAAAAAACTTATTTTTAAATCTATTTTTCTCTACAGGATTATATTTCGAAAAAGTAATATTTCCGTTTTCATCAATCGAATAAAATAACCCTAAATATTTTTGGAAAAATGAAATCGGCGCATAAGACCTATCATTTTTTATTATGACCTGGTTTTCCAGAGTTTTGGGCATTTCTTTATTTTTTATATAAAAATTTTTATTAATAAAAGCTAAAACGGATAAATTATCATCTAAAACTTGAACAAAATTATTTGTCTGATTAAAACTTATTTTGAAATCAAATGCTTCACAAATTTCTCGTATGCCAATCATTTTTACATCATATGGTTTTACAAGATAATAATTTTTTTTGCTCACAAATTTATTTTTTATATCGGAAATTTTAATTTGAAACGTCTCAATATTTTTTATTCCCGGTGCCAATTCATAAGGATTAAAAAAAATGTTAACCTCATCTCCATTTACATAAAAATTTTCATACTCATTGTTTATCCCCAAAAAGTTTATATTATATTTTTCCGGCGATTTAATCGTATTATCTTTAATAATTTTGTTTATTATATCGATTGCATTCGCACCCAAAATATTTTTTATCGACAAAAAATTACACGTTTGTATATTAAAATTTATTGTCTCGAGATAATTAATTTTCTCTGGCAAAGAAAAATAAAGCAAGATAGAAATAATATTTTTATTGGCTTTTATTTTATACGAAGCACTTACATTTTGTATTTTTTCTAAAGCAAAAAAATCTAATCTTTGTTTTACCAGATTATTTATTTTCTGATTAACTTGTTTTTCAAATATGTTATTCTTAAACTTGTTTATAACAGGTATCTGTCCTTTTATTTCAACGTTTTTTTCCTTTAAATCAATTTGTTTTGACTCAACAAAATCAAATGTATAATTTGAATTGTTTTCGGCAAAAACTTTTATTTGTAAACTGAAAATCAAAATCAAAATACATAAAATTAATTTTTTAAGCTTATTCATTTTTCTCCCCACCATTTTTTCTATAGTCTTTATTTTAACTTGTAAATATGTAAAAATAATAACAAAACCATTAAAAATACTTTAAACATGAATTAAATTATGATCACGTTTCAGTTTTTTTGTTGTAAATCAAAAATGTAAATCAAGGAGACATAAATGAAAAATTTTTATACATCTGAATTACGTGGTAGCGTTTTAGAAAATTTAATTAATTACACAAATCAAGTTTATAAAAAAAAAGAAATTGCCGTGATAGAAAAAATTCCAACTCCAATAAAACCAGTCGAATTAGATAAAAAAAAGCGCAATATCTCACGAGCATATTTTGAAAAAAAAAGTAGCGTGGACTATATCGGAGTTGCTCAAGGAATTCCAATTTGTTTCGATGCAAAAGAAACACGTCAAAAAAGTTTGCCACTTAAAAATATTCACGAACATCAAATTAATTTCATGGAAAGTTTTGAAAAACAACAGGGTGTATCTTTTTTGATTGTCCATTTTTTATTTAATGATAAATATTTTTTATTACCATTTAAAATTTTAAAACAAGCCTGGCTTGAATCAAAATACAGTTGCAAATCTATTCCGTATAAAAAATTTGAATATGAAATTATTTTGTCGAGCAATTTTATCCTAGATTATTTGAGCATTCTAAATACGGTCAGACAAAAAAACGAGTAAGCTAAAAAATAATTTAGGTAGCGTTCACATAAAAAGCAAGTCAAAAATAAAAGTAAATAATATGGTAAAAATAAAAATATAGTCAAGCCTATCATAACGAGTAAAAACTTTTCTAAAACGTTTCAATCTCAGGAAATATTGCTCGACATTGTTGCGCTGTTTATAGAGGTGTTTATCATAATGCCAAGGTAACTTACGATTTTTTTTAATGTGGAACAACTGTCTTAAACCAGCGATCCTTTGCTAAAGTTAAAGCTAAAGTTTTATCATCTTCGTAAGCTCTATCCATCAAAAGATAATTATTATTTTTGGAATAAATGAATTCAATCAACTTTCTTTCTTCAGGAGCATCGTAAGAATTGCCAGGAGACAAACGAAAAACCAATTAACATGAAGATGTACAACATAAGCGTAATTTCGCTGTCATGCCCCCTTTTGAATGTCCGATGCTTTGTTTCTGATTGTTTTTATTCTTGTTTGCATAAAAAAAAAAGCAATAGCCTTTGGCAATCGTACCGTTCTTCGACCATCTACTAAATTTCATATAAATTGTGTGCCAGTTTCCATATTTTTTTGGTAATGCCCTCCATTTGCAACCATTCTCTACTATGTAAAGCATCGCACACATGAATTGGTAGTTTGATATCTTCGCCGGTTTCCTCGCTATCGGCATTAATCCCTCTAGCTTTTTACATTGTATTTTTGTAAGTTTCATATCGCTATCTTATCACTTTCCTTTTTGTTCAATCTATTTTTATGTGAACGCTACCTAAAACAGGATCTCCGTGGAGGGATCTACCGCCGGATTATGGCAAGTGGGGTACAGTTCATCAAAAATTTATTCGATGGCAACGAAAAGATATGTGGAAAAAATTATTTGAGATACTGAAAGGTGATGTAAGCTTTGAATGGTTAATGATAGATTCGAGTTATATGAAAGCACATCAGCATGCAGCTGGCGCTCGTGGCGGAAATCAGGTTATATCAAAGACAAAAGGGGGCTCAATTCGAAAATGTACTTAGCCGTCAATGAGCGCGGTCTGCCTGCAAAATCTATCGTTACAGATGGAACGCGCGCCGATTGTAAAGAAGCTGTTAAATTGCTCAAAAATATCGATGTAAAATTATTATTCGCAGATCGTGCTTATGATACCAACGAAATCTTGTCTTATATTGCAAGACGAAACATAAAATCAGTTATTCCTCCAAAACGCAACAGACTTGAACAACGTGGTTATAATCGTAAACTTTATCGCTTTAGACATATTATCGAGAATACTTTCCTTGCTTTTAAGCGTTTGGCGCGGTATCGCTACTAGATACGCTAAAACACTCGATGCTTTCATCGCTTCTATTTATGTTGTATCTTTATGTATTTGTAGTTCTTTTAAATTTTTTTCATGTAGACAGTATCTAGAAAAATAACAACGCAAAAATCACAGTATCCAAATATTTTTCTGTCCTACACAAAAATAAAACATGAACAAAAAAAATTATGTATCTCAGAAAGATATTTTTTTAAAAAAAGCTTGACAAACAATATTTTTTGGAATAAAAGAAAATTGCGATCGCAAATTATATAATAATATAAAATGGAGTGTGTTATTTATGCAAGGTAAAACAAGATTTTACAAAACAAAAAGACAAAATAACTGCAACAATGAATTCTACACAACAAGTCAAACAGGGCAATCTGATAAAGAGAAACAGAAACATTTATTAAATAAAAAAAAACAAAGCAATTGGCACTATAACAAAGGACAAAATAACTACAACAATGAATTCTACACAACAAGTCAAACAGGGCAATCTGATAAAGAGAAACAG
Source organism: uncultured Clostridia bacterium (assembly GCA_946415665.1). Taxonomy (GTDB): domain Bacteria; phylum Bacillota; class Clostridia; order Lachnospirales; family CAMVHY01; genus CAMVHY01. Next base: position 5,101 of record CAMKTI010000025.1, on the reverse strand, counting down.
AAACATTTATTAAATAAAAAAAAACAAAGCAATTGGCACTATAACAAAGGACAAAATAACTACAACAATGAATTCTACACAACAAGTCAAACAGGGCAATCTGATAAAGAGAAACAGAAACATTTATTAAATAAAAAAAAACAAAGCAATTGGCACTATAATAAAGGACAAAATAACTGCAACAATGAATTCTACGCAACAAATCAAATCTATGACAATCATGGTTATTACGAAAAACGAGATAACTTGCACATGTATGAACGAAAAATTTTTACTACGAATGATTGCCAAGATTTACAAGATTTAACTGAAGAAGAAATTTATAATGTCTTAAATGATATATGCAAATATACCAGCAGTGGTGGTTATAACAAACCAAATTTGAGTTTCATACTAGGAAATTTGGCTAAACAAAAGAAACTGAATTACGATCAAATTAATTGGATTTTGCAGATGGCAAAAGGGATAACTATAAGAGCAAGAATATATGTGATAAAAGCTTTAATCGAGTACCAAACACTACAAAATGGTCACATTTCTTACGTGTTAGATATAATAAAACCGATTGAGGAGTTCAAAACGAAATATTATATATTATTAGATTTAATTAACAAGCAACAGGAAAAGCTGGCAGACAAGCAAATCTCTGAAATTTTAGACATAATAAATGATTGGGACATTGGGTACCAAATTTGTGTTTTGGAGAAGCTATGCCAAGTACGAACACTAAGTCAAGCACAAATTGATAAGATATTTAAAATAATGTCAAAATTTCAACCAAGTCAACAAGTAAATTTGCTACGGTACTCATCTGAAAAGCAAAAGTTATCTGATCAGCAAATTGATGAACTTTTAGAATCAAACGCTTTGTCATATCTTGCGATAAATAACCCCATAGGTCTTTTTAGAATTCTGAAGCGTTTAGTTGAAGTACAAAACTTATCCGAAAAGCAAATCGATACGACTGTTTTTCTTATATCACAGTTAAGGTCAAATCAACAAGGCTACATGTTATACAGTTTGATTATGCATAAAGCGCAACAATTGATAAACAAACACATTAAACAAATTTTAGACATAATATCAAATCTTGAAATGAACCAGATTGTAAAAATAATAAAAGAGGTTGAACCGCAGCAATTGCCATTATTTGTACTAAACACTTCATTGCTTCTAACCAGCTTAGACAATAATAACGATAAAGATTTAGCCGAAGAACTAGTTAGCGAAATAAAAAATCACAAGATTAACTTAGAAGAACAGCGGCGTTTGCTGCTTTCCTTGTTAATAACTTTAGATGTAAGTAAAGAACAAGCAAATGATATTGCGGCAAAAATATATACTATAGCTTTGCAGATAATTACAATGACTAGTTCATCCAAACAACAGGTTTTTTTATTAGCAGCTTTAATTAAGGGGGAAGCAGGAAATATATCCGAAAGATATATTGACATAATTTTAAACAAAATAGGAATTTTCAATCTAAAAGAATTTTGTTGCGTACTAAATTTTTTGACTAATGAACAAAAATTGAGCGCAAAACATATGGACGCAATTATAGATATGATAGCGAGGGGTATAGTCAAGTCAGATAAGATACAAGAACGTGTCTATGTGTTAGATTCCCTCATTGATAAGAACCAAAAATCATTGATGGGTGAGCATGTTAACAAAATTTTAAATGATAACCGAAAATTGCTAACGGGCAAGCATATTGACAAAATTTTAGAGGTAACACCAAAACTTATCCAAGAACAACAAATAGACGTGCTAGATAATTTAGGTAAAACAGAACAACTGGAACCAGAACACATTAGTAAAATTTTAAAGATAATAAAATTGTATCAAGGAACAAAAAAAGAACGCTTATTGCTAGAATATTTTATTAAGGGGAAACAACTGAATCAAGGACACATTAGTACAGTCATAGAAATAATAGAATTATATATAAAACAAAATCCTAATTCAGAAAAGTGTGGCTTTATACTAGTGCGTTTACTTGAGCAAAAACAACTAGAATTGACAAAAAAACAAGTTAATAAAATTATGAGTATGATAACAAGCTTAAAATCGGAAGAACGGAGTCCTGTACTACAAGCTTTAATCAGATATGGAAGACAGCAAGAAGACCAATTACTTGTCGATAATATTTTCAAAATGATAAAGAATCTTAAATCAAGAGAACAAAGTTTTGTGCTAGAATGTTTCTCTAAAGAAAAATTTCTAACCGAAATACGTATTGGCGAAACTTTGAGTATGATGACAAACTGGACATCAAGAGAAAAACGCCATGTACTGGTTGCTTTAATCCAATATGAAAAAGAACAAATGAATGAATCATGCATCAGTGCTATTTTCAAAATAGTAAAGCATCTTGAACCGAGTGACTTGAGCTTGGTATTGGAATGTCTCGCTAAAGAAAAGTTTCTAACCAAATCACAAATCAATCAAATTTTGAATATGCCAACAACAGGATTAACAAACGAACAACAAATGTTTGTAATAACGGCTTTAGTTCAAAGACAATCATTGGATAAAGAGCAAATTCCAAAAATTGTGCAAATAATAGCGTCCTTTGACATAAAAATAAAAAGACGTTTCCTTTCATTTGGACTTTTAGGATATTTAATTAAAAATCCAGAGGCTAAGTTTAAATACAAACAAATATGCGAAATTTTAATAGAAGCACAAAAATCGGACAAAGCATTAAACAATAAACACGAGGCTAAAAAACAAATGACAGAATTCAGAGGTTTCTTTTTAAAGAATTTTCTTGATAAAGTCATAAAAAAAACTGTATTGAGAATTTTAAAGAAAGATATGCCAGTGATTGAAAACAAACAAGTGAACAAGATTCTATCGGAAGAAAAGAAAGTTGACACAAGTTTAAAAATTTCAACTAAATGGGAAAATGATAATAAAAAATCGATTTTAGAGGCTACAGTAGATGTCAAAAATTATAAAGAAGATTTGCCAATGTTACAGACTGGTAATGATATTTATGGTCATAATAATATTTAACAAGTTATATTTGTAAAGAGAAAGGCTGCTTGCGGTCTTTTTTGTTTTATAATTTTGCTTCGATACTCGAAAGCTTCGTTGTATATCGCCGAAAAGATAAAAGTGTAAATAAAATATTATTTTTTGGTAGCAAAAATTGTTTGTTTGGTTATTAAACTGATTTCGCTCGCGGAAATATTCATCAGATTGTGATTTTAATTGCATAACAACATACTCATAAAAATAATCTAACATGCTTAAAATCATTTTAATATACTTCTGGATATAAGCCGCAATCAACCGGTATCAATCAGAATTTTAAAGAAAAATAAAGCAAAGTTTAAAAAGATGGGTCGAGAAAACGCAAGGATTTAAAACATGAAGAGCTAATAATACCAACACAAAAAAATAATATTTGAGAGATGTTTTAAATAAAAGGAGTAATGGTATTTAAATAAACGTAAATCCAAATAAAAAGTGTTAAAGCAACATTTGTTAAAAACTCTGTATTTACAAAATTTTTTCGTACAGACATTCTTGTTTTTTGTTTGTGGGCACCTTCAACGTAAAAGATATAATCAACACCATACAAAACAATTATTTCAAAACTAGGCGATATAATCTTCTTTGAGTCTCCGATTTTTACAAAGTTTTACAATTCTAATAGGTGTTAGCTATTTTAGTTTTTGTCTTTTAACGATCAGTTGCTACATTTTGACATAAATTATTTTTATTTTTAGTACTTGATAAATAACAAAACAAGGTTGGGTGTATTGCGATAGCTTAAAACGTTTTGAAGAAAATTTTATTGGCTACAACAATTTTTATTTGATTTTTATCTCTGATATTTCTTTTGTTTTTATCTCTATTTGTTCGTATGGTACCTAATTGAGCTTAAATCCCTTTAAAACGTTCTATATCAATTTTTTATATCAAGACTAATGGATTAAACGTTTATATATTAAAACTCTCTTATTTTTGATTCTAGACGTCTTAAAATTAATTCCTTGTTAATAATAAAATCGATAATGTAATAAAAAAAAAAAGAAAGGTAAAAAGGTTTTAAAGAAAGATGGTTTTAAAAGAAAAAGCACTAGTGCTCACTAGTGCTCACTGGTGCTCAACTTTTTTCTTTTAATAAAAAAAATAATCTCTTTCTCATGTTTTTTTTCGCGCGCGCGCGCGCGATATATATTAATTTAAAGTTAATTTACCCTTAATTTCGGTGCCCGAGAGCCCTCTTGCGAAGACAAATTTGAATTTTACTTCTACACATTAAATTGCACACTTCTACACATTAAATTGCACACTTCTACACATTAAATTGCGCACTTCTACACATTAAATTGCACACTTCTACACATTAAATTGACATTGTGTTTTATATATGTTTTAATTATTTTTGGGGTGATAAAAATGCCCAAAAAACAAATCTTTAAAACGGCATTGGTTGAGAAACGAAACGTACTCAACGAAATAAGAAAAAACAATATGACTCTTCAAGAGTTAAGATTTTTTAGTATCTATTTGGCTAGAATTAACCATATGGATATTTCATCAAGAGCGGTTAGATTCCCACTTGTAGATTTTCAAAAAATAATGGATTTTGGTCGGTTAAATATTGAGCAATTGAGAAACAGTACAGACAGCCTGCTTAAAAAAATTGTTCATGTACCAACAGAACGTGGCGGATATAAAGCTTTTCAGATATTTAAAGAATGTACTGTTGACCAAGACGAAGAAGCAAACGAGTGGTATGTAGAAATAGATGCACATGATAAAGCACTACCGCTAATGTTCGATTTCAAAGATAGATATTTTAAATATGAGTTGTGGAATGTTTTAGGCTTAGAATCAAAAAATCAATTTCGTATGTATGAGTTGTTAAAACAATATGAAAATATCGGAGAAAGGGAAATAAGTATTGAAAAACTTAAAGATTGGCTAGGTATTCAACCTGATGAGTATAACGGTTCTAATGGGTTTGCCCATTTTCGAGTTAGAGTCCTCGAAGCGTGCCAAAGAGCATTAAAAGAGAAGACAGACATTTATTACGAGTTCAAAAAGGGCAAAGGTGGACGTGGTGGGAAATGGTTAACAA
>CAMKTI010000024.1 GCA_946415665.1 uncultured Clostridia bacterium | reverse complement strand
ACTTCTTCTTTTAAATTTTTTTTACCAATCTCAAGACCTTTTTTATCTTCCATCATAAAATTACCTCCTAATTTGTGCAAATGTAAATTATAAAAAAACACACTACACATTAATTATAATAACACAATAAAATATAACTGTCAAGTGATAAATAAAATTTTTTATATAAAATGGCTTTTTAATAATCTATCAAAATAAAGATCATAAAAATAAAATTGCATATTTATCACAAATAAATTACATCATAATAAAAATATACATAATGTTAAAAATTTGGATTTATTTAATCAAAAAAATCACGTTAATGCATTTTGGATTTGATAAAAACAAATATTTGGATTCTATAATTTTAAAACAAAGTTTACCGATTGATATTCATGGTGGTAATGTTACCGATGCAATTTATCTTGTTAATGGAAAAAAATTAACCGACGGCAAAAATCATGTTTGTGAATGGAATATGTAAATTGTTGAAAAACGATGTTTTGATGCCAATAAAAAATTTGCCAAATCCTTATATAAATACGAACTTGGCACTAAGTTTAAAAATGCAAATTTTAGCAAATAAATTATATCTCGGTTTGAATCGAAAAATTTATGTCAATGCATATCGTTATAGTTTAAATATGTTGCCGAAATCATTATTGATTAAAGTTGGCGCACAAACAAATTTTAAACAAGAAGCTTTGAACGCAATCGATTTTTTGGCTGAGATTTTAGCGAAGGTTTTGTTGGATAAGTGATTAGAGATTATTTTCGATTTTTTGGTTTTGATTTTGTTCCCCGTCAGCAATGCTGAGCTGGTTAATTTTTTCATTTTGATTGATCTCATTTTCATTTTCCTCAATATCATTATCGTTCAAATTAACTGCATATTTTAGATTTTCCTGTGTTTTTTTAGCTAGATTATTTTGATTGTATCTATAAGCCATAATTCCGAAAACAATCGCAGAAATAACAGGAATGAGTCCAACTATTATTAAAGCTATATCTTTGCCAGTAAGTTTGTGTTGCTTGTGATAAATTTTAATGCCGAAAATAATTGATGAAATAACGGGTAAAAGAAGACCAAACCATGCTACAAGTGTATATGGATTGCTGGACTCGTGCGGTTGATTTTCTTCAGGATTATTGATGATATTATTGTTGTTGATGTTGGTGTTGGTAATATTGCTGACATTGATGACCTGACTGTTTTTTTGATTTTCATCTTTTTGATTGTTTGTATCGGGTTCGTTTTCATTTATTTTCTCGTTGATGTTTTCGCCCCAGTTGATCTCGTTTGTAATGATCATGTTGTTATTGTTCTTTTCTTTTCGCTCTTTTGCTGATTCATACATTTGTTTAAATTCGGTCAATATCGTTTTATTAATTTTGTTCTTATATAACTTATTGAGATACGGAATCATTTTTTGTGTTCCTTCTTTTTTAGCTTCTTCTTTTTCTGCTTCTTCTTTAGCTTCTTCTTTTTCTGCTTCTTCTTGTTTTTTTCTATCCTCCTGCTCTTTTTTTGCATTTTCTTGATATCGAATAACGTACTGTTTACGTTCAGGATCATCCAAATTATGAGTATTTGTGGACCATCTATATCTATTCCCATTTTCATCTTTATAATCATAATTCTCCCAATTATAAAAAGGCCAAAAATTATTCCCAGGCGATATTTGCCACAATCCTACTATCTCAGCTAATTTATTCTGTGGTAATGCATACGCCAAATTTTTTATGATATCATTCTTATTGGACTCCAAGTTACTTAAATTAAGTGCTGTACATGTGTGCTTCTCCCGACCGAAGCCGGTTCTATATTCAATTTCTGTAGACAATGTAGGGAAAAATTTAGTAATGAGATTTAAACACATATCAAGCGACATTGATCCTTCAGGCATCTTTTGGATTAACTGTAAAAACAAATCTAATTGATTATCGGAGAATATTGACTTGTCAGGTTTACTGTTTGTACAAAACCACTCCAATCGTTGAACCTCTTTTTTAGTTAGTGGTGAAGGTTTTTTGATTATGTCGGATATTAGTTCTTCAATTAAATCTTTGTCAAGTTCTATTGGCGCTATACCTTTTTGATTTTCATCTTCATCATACAGCATAAATCCTCTCGCATAATTGTGTTGTTCCAATACTTCCAGCAACTCTAGACCTTTAAGAGAATTCTGTGATGCATCAAGGACATATTTAAGAATTGCTGCTCTTTGACTGTTTTCTCTCACATTAGAGCAAATTTTAATAATTTCCTTTGTTACTTCTTTTGATTTTTCAAGTGGTACTTTTGCCATAAGTTCCTTAAAGAAATTAGAAACTTCTTTATGATTCTCTTCAAATACATAGTTAGCTACTATAAACTTTTTCAAAAATTTCCCTAACGTTGCTTTTTGAGTAGCGTCAGGATAAACGCCAAACTTATATTTTTGTAATAGCTGGTTCATCAATTTTTTCATAAATTCAAAATTCAATTTTCTTTCAATTTGTCCATACCTAGCATAATTATAATCATTAGCGTAATCCGGATAAAAATTAAATTTATCGATATCTGATATAACGCTCATCAAATCAATTTCTTTGTCTCTATCGCTAATACATTCTATCAATGTTACTTTGTCAGAACTCTTTAAAAGTTGTTCTTTATCAAACATATTTAGACATGTAAATACATGCTTATAATCTTGGTTTTTAATTACATGCTCAAGAATTAACCAAGCACGATATCTATAACTATAAAAAAATAATTTAGTCACACTTCTTATCAATCGCAGATCATCTGGTACAAAATTTCCCCTTTTTCCTGTAATTAAAAAGCAAATTTCATCAATAACAGTTTTGTCCATCTTGCTTAATCCATCTGCAGATTCCAACCCAAACATCAAAGTGACAGCGGTTAATAAATTATATATTTCCTTATTTAACTCAAGTTTGTTTTGGCCCTGACCTCGGCAACCAAACTCAATTCTTTTCTTAACAATGTTTTTAAAATTTTCTAAAGAAACATCTTCCGAGAGGAATTTACTGCTATGACAAATCCAATCGCCACAGAAAAATAAAAAATGCTCATATATTCTTTTATCATTTTTTTTCATTGCTACCAAGTTTCCAATTATATCTTGTTTATCCAAGTAAACTATTTTACCTTCTACTTCTTTTCGAGTAAGAATTATCAATTCCCGGTGAAACTCGAATTGTATGAAAGGTGCGTATTGTATTCTAAATGCATTACCAAACATTTTTTTTCCATTACCATTTGGGTTTTCTGTTTCAAAAATCAAATCAGCATTTTCCACTATATTATCTGAGTTATTGCAAAAAAACTTTTGAACTGCCTTAAAATACCTATGATTCTCATTATTCATTTCTGCATTCCTTTCCCGTTGCTCTGCATTGTCACCTGATGCGTTTTCTATAAGCTTTAATTTTTTGCTATCAATAAAACGCTCGAGAGATTTTTTATTCCCTTGTTCGAATTTTAAAGTCAAGTTAAATAGATTCACTTTTTCCATTTCATTTTCTAGCTGATAATCGCTACAATGAAACTGTTCTAAAACAAGTGGCAAATTCTCCAAAATATATTTTGGTGTGTACTGTTCAAATTTTGTAACTTTTATATTTTTAGCATCTTTTTCATCTTTTTCTTCTGCTTTATCTTTATCAATTTTTTCTTCTATTTTATCAACTTTACCAACAACATTTATAATACCCATAGACTGTTTTTGTCTTAAAGAAAAATTACTTTCTGTTCCATCTTGTTTTTTCCCCGATTGAATCTTGATAAAACCATCCATAAAAAATTTGTTAAACGTATATTTGTTTTCCTTATCCCCTACTTGTATAACTATCGGATCTAGCTTCCAGAATATTTGATTATCGTTATAGATATTGTTGAGACGGTCTTCTAATTTTTTACTATCTAATTCTTTCTTATCTGAGCAACTCTTCTCATAATTTAAATACATGTTTCTAAATAGTATTGAAACTTTTCCAGTATCCAAATGGCCTAATGCAATAAAAAAATTTTTTTTCAACTTGAGAAATTTGTTCTTGCGCCCATAATATAGTTGATCAAATTTTTTCATTTTTTGTTTTATACCTGATAGTTTGTTCCCACAATCTTCAATCATGCTTTTATATTCACACGATTCTTTTGTTTTTGCTACTATTTCATTCAATTCGTCTATTGTTACTGCATCTTTATTCGATTCTTTTATATTTGCTAATATTTCTTTTATTGTTATTACATTTTTCCCCGCTTTTTTTTTTACTTTTGTTGCTATTTCACTCAATTCTTTTGTGTTTGCTACCATTTTATCCCATTCATTTATTTTTTCTACTATTTGATTCAATTGGTCTATTTTTACTACCTTGTCCTTCGATGTTTTTATTTCTTCTTTTATTTTTGCCATTATTTTATCCAATTCTTCTATTTTATTTACCTTTCCATCCAATTCTTTCATTTCGTAGTTTAATTCATCATTTAATGCTCCCAGTTTATCGAGTATTTCTTTGTCATCTTTACCAACTTTTAAATCATTATGGACGTTTTCTGTATTATCACTTTTTTCATAAAGCTCGCGATTATATACATTATTATTATGGTATTCCAGTTGCTTTTCACTATTGTCACGATATATTTGTGCACCTATTTTATTAATGATAGGCACAAAATTGTGTATAGCATCCGTAAACTTATCATCTATGTCGGAATATTTGTCTTGGAATGCTTTTTCTCTTTCATTAATAAAATTACTTATCAAAGCGATCTTAGCCAGAAAATCCGAACTTTGATCATCAGCTTCACCAGGTATATTATCACCATTTAGTAATTCTATTTTTTCATTATTAAAACTCGAAACTAATTTATAAAACTGTTCATACTTCATTTTATTTCCAAATTTATCTAAAAGGGAATACAAATCTCCAAGCGCAAGGTTTATATCGCTTATATCAATACTTTTAATTTGTTCGTCAGATAAGAGATCTGAAAGATCCTGTAATTTATTTATCTCATCAACGATCCATGATAATTTTGCCAAACATAGGTAATTAATATTTTTTCCTTTATTGGCATCCTTTGGATCCTTGTCTTCTTTTAAAACCGTTTTGAACATTTCTCTTATTTTAGAAAGGCAATCTTGGTAACCATCTTTATCAAGCTGTTGAGATTTATCCTTGTCATCAGCACTAATTTTTCCATACATCTGCTGGTAACAAGAAAAGCACTTTTCTATATCTTCGTCTGTTATCTCACAGAGTATACAATAAAATATAGCATTAACATGATCAGCAAAAAGCTCATTGTTTTTAATTAAATAAGATAACAACTCTTTTAGTTTATCAGGTGATTTTTGATAGATATGAACCAGTATTGCATCAGCTTGCCATAAATACACATTATCATCTGTCCCTATGATTCCAGTTATTTTAACAATATTTTTTTCTAAATCTCCTTCTTCTTCAATTGCTGATAACCGCTTTAAAACAGACTGAGCGTCATTATCTATATTACCTTCCTTGTCTTTAAAATTTTCAAATACATACTTTCTAAGAGATAAAATTTGGTCTTTCGAAAAAATATTTATGTGCTTAGCAACAAAACGCACAAATGGTTTATTATCCTTATCATTCTCAAATTGTAAATATAGTTCACTAAGGTATAAACTTTGTAGCCAATTTTTATGTTTAGAAAAATCCAAATCAGAATTTGTTTTTAGTAATTGCACAAGTCGAGGTAGCGTTAATTCCTTAAACGCAATATCAGAAAAAGTGTTCACGTTCTTTTGCGATATATATGCTAAGCGATTTTCAAATAATATCTTGGTAGATAAATTATTCAGTTTACTGCAATCAATACTTTCAATTTGATCTTTCGTAAGAATTTTATACATGTTAAAAAAAATCTCATTAAGTGCATCCTTTGATAAATTGTCGTCAGCCAAATCTAAGCTTTCTATAGTTTTGTTATCAAACTTGTTTAGAAATTTTATTATGGTTTGGTTTGTACATTCCTTGTCCTGCTTAAACATTTCTTTAATAATATCTGAATTTATTTTACCGATTAGTTCTCCATTAAACGTATTTTTCTGCCACAATGCGAGCAACAATTTTGCTTTATCCTCAGTTTTAAAATTGTATCCTTCTCGTTCTTCTATTCTCTTAAAGAGACGAGATACACCATCGGCAGTAAGTAAATCTACCTTTAAAAAATCAATATTAATTGAGTCTATAAATTTTGGGTGATTGTTTATCAACCAACTATATACACCGATATATTTTAAATCGCAATTTTGTTGACTTATAAAATCAAACATTGCTTTTATTATCTCTTTGTTTTTTAATATAGATTCAACTTGATTATCATTTAAATAGATATCAATTTTCTGAAACTCGATTAAGATATCTAAAAAATTCTTTGTGTTATCTTTATTAAAACAAGATATAGCTTTGTTTAATTTATCATTCAAATCTTTTTCTATGGCTTGAACTTTTAATACCAAATCCATAAGGTCTTCAGCCGATATATCAGTATCATAATCATTTGGCACTTTATATTTTATATTTTCTATTTCACCAGTCTCGTTTTTTTTACCAGTTATGGGATTATTTACATGCTTTTGTTCGATTTCCTGTATACGACCAAATTTATATTCATCACTTGTTGTATATCCACTTTGATTTAATTTTATCTTTTTTGTATTCAATTCAAATGCTAATAACTGTAACTTTTGCTTTAGAACATCGTCCATTTTTTTGTAAGCATTATGAAGAGCAACATGAACAAAATCTCCTTGCCCTATAAATAAAGAATTGTTGTAAGTCAAATTATCTAAAGTGTAATCTAACTCCATAGTAATTATTTGATTTGCATGGTCCGCATTTGAAAGAGATTCGCTTATATCAATTGACCCTTTAGCATAACATTTACACCCTTCTTCATTTATTTCCAATTTTTTAAATAAGTCTTTTCCTAATAATTTATTCAGCATAAAATCGACAAATTTATAAGGACACTCTGGGTTTTCAATTTCATTGGGTTTGTAGTCATCAAATACACTCTGTAAAAATGGATCCGACAGTTCCATAAGAAAATTATCCCAATTTGATTTTATAATCACGCAATCCATATGCGTTAATAACTTTTCATTATCGATCAGAACAATTTGTAGCAACGCCTGAACAAAGTAACACAAATAATAGTTGTATCCAAAATTATGTTTAGTACCACTATCTCTTAGTTTCTTGCTGAAATCTTTACTCTTCAACTTATCAATAAAATTGTTGTTCAACCTATCAAGTGAATTGGTCCCTATTAATGTTTTTAAACGCGAACCATTTGTTGTACTTACACTCTCACCAAAAAAAACATCAACTGGATTTCGTTTCCGATTATCTCCTACTAAACCGCACATGTCGCAATCATCGTATCCGGCAAATGCCAAAGCCCAAGTTTTGACTTTGTTTGAACTGATACGGTCAAGAGTCGCTAATAAATCAGTTCCAAACATATCAAATTCATAAATATCATTGGCAATTGCACCTGCATCACCAACTATTTTTTCATTTATCTCGCTTAAAAATTGATCAACTTTTTCTATGTCATCAACTTTGTACTTTGTATTCTTACCTGATTCTACTTGTTTTTTTAAGTTTGTTAATTTATTTAGAAGATTATCAAACGCCTCTTGTAATTCAAGTATATATTTGCGATTATATATTTCCGTATATACACCGTTACGGGTTTCAGCAGTTATCGCAGTTTGAGATTTACAAGTATTAACCAACGATGTTGCAAGAATTACATTTTTTAAAGATATTTTTGCACCAACTAAAAACAACGGGGCAGTGAAAAGTATTCCATTAGATTTTTTTTCACCGAAATCCTTATCTGTTATCATCGCTGTAGTATGAAAACGAACTTTACTCTCGTAAACTTCTGATTTTAGATTTCTTTTATCTTTAGCTTCTACATTTAGCATGATAAAAACACCCCTCCTGACTTATTATAACATAAATTGGTAAGTAAAAACACACTGTATATTAAATATATTAACATAAAAAAATATAACTGTCAACATTGATAAAAAAATTATTTTGTCTATCACCAGTATTTTTTGTAATGGAGCAAATCAGTTATTTTGATTATCTCTCAAACGTTCGAATATAAGCGTGGTTTTTGGATGTGAAATTTTATTTTTGATTGCATCAAATCCAAGAGATATACCAAGTGAAAACAAAACACTCAATACAACTCCAAGCCGTTGAAGTATTAAATCGAAAAATTTATGTCAATGCATATCGATATAGTTTAAATATGTTGCCGAAATCATTATTAATTGAAATTGGCGCACAAACAAATTCTAAACAAGAAGCTTTAAATGCAATCGATTTTTTGGCTGAGATTTTAGCAAATGTTTTGTTGGATGAGTGATTATGATTCTTCTTTGGTTTTTTCGTCTTCAAATTTCTGACTTCTTTTACTGCCAATAACCGGGCTGAGCGGGTTAATTTGCATCTCTTGATTGATAGCATTTTTATCTTTATTAGTATTATTTTTGTCCATACCACCTGTGTCTTTTAGATTTTCCTGTGTTTCAGAAGCAAGGTTATTTTGATTATATTTATAAGCCATAATCCCAAAAACAATGGCAGAAATAACCGGGATTAATCCAACTATAATTAAAACTATATATCCTACGGTGAATTTTTGTTGATTGATTTTAACGAGTTGATTGATTTTAACAATGAGAATAATTGCCGGAACGATAGGCAACAAGATACCAAGCCACGCTACAAGTTTATATGGATTGTCGGAATTTGAATTATTGTTAATAATGGTAATGTTATTATTGATGATGTTGTTGTTAATGATGACTGTACTGTTTTTTTGACCTTTCTCTTTTTGATTGTTTGAATTGAGTTTGCCTTCATTTTTTATTTCTCCCTTGATATTGTTTGTAACGGTAACATCGTTATTTTGCGCTTCTTCTTTCTTCAGTCTCTCTTCTTCTTCTTTTTGGGCTTTGTTCTCGTTTTCTTGTTTTTTCCCAAATTTGTTTACCATTAACTTATTGGAGTCCCGATACTCGTTATAACAAAAACTATGGGTCTTCTCTCTTAAAAAAGCAACAAAATCATCCCATGGTTCTTGTTGTTTTTGTGCAACTTGTTGATATTCATCTGTAACATTATCGTCGATCTTGCAATTGTAACTGTTTATCCAATTATACTTCCAACCTTTAAAATCGCAATAATCACTACCACCCCGAGAATCAATTAACCCTGTTATATTTTTTAATTTGCCATATGGCAGTACATATGCCAAACAACTGAAAATATCATTCATACATTTAATTTTCAGCTCGAATTTAAAATTGTAATTAAAATTGTTATCTTTTTTTTCAAACAAATTAGGAAAGAAGCGATCAGCAAGATTTTTGAACATAGATGTTGACATTGATCCCTTAGGCATTTTTTCAATCAAATCTAAAAAAAACTTGGCGTTTTGATCTTCGTTCAATAAAATTTGCCTGTTAGGTTTAATGTTTGCACAAAACCACTCCAATTGTTGAACCTCTTTTTTAGTTAGTGGCAAAGGTTTGTTGATTATGTCGGATATTAGTTTTTTAATCAAATCTCCATCAACTTTTATTGGTGTAATAGGACTATTTGTATAATTGTATTGTTCCAATACTTCCAGCAACTCCAGGCATTTGAGAGAATTATTTGATACATTAAGGATACTTTTAAGAATCGTTGCTCTTTGATTCACTTCTCTCAAATTAGAACAAATCTTAATAATTTCTTTTGTTACTTCTTTTGATTTTTCAGGTTGTACTTTTTTCATAAGTGTTATAAAGAAATTAGAAATTTCGTTCTCTTTATCCTGAAATTTATTGTTATCTACTATAAACTTGTTCAAAAATTTCCCTAATGTTTCCTTTTGTTGAGCGTTGGGGAAAACACCAAACTCATATTTTTCTAATAGCTGTTTCATCAATTTTTGCATAAATTCAAAACTCAATCTACGCTCTACATAGTGAAGACGCTTACCACCGTCGTCCGGATAAAAATCAAATTTATCGATATCTGATATAACGCTCATAAGATCAATTTCTTTATCTCTATTTCCAATAAATTCTATAAATTCTACTTTTTCGTCAGGAGTTGCCTCGTATGCTGAATTAAATGCCTGTATAAATGTGAATACATATTTATAATCTTGGTTCTTAATTACATTGTTAACAATTGATTTAGCAACAGATCTATCCAAGGCCTTAGTTGCTTTCATTATCAATTGCGCATCATCTAATGAAAAATCTTCCTTCTTTCCCGTAATTAAAAAACAAATCTCATCAATAACGGTTTTGTCTATATTTTCTAATTTATTTGCAGTTCTCAACCCAGACATCAAAGTGACAGCAGTTAATAAACTATAAACTTCATCGTTTAACTTTAACACGTTACTCTCACTCTTGTATTGACAACCAAAACCAATTCTTTTCTGAATAATTTCTGTATGGCCTTTTAAAGAAACATCTTGTGAGAGAAATTTATTGCTGTGACAAATCCAATCACCACAGAAAAATAGAAAATGCTCATATCTTCTTTCCTCATCTTTATCTTCTTTCATTGCTGCCAAATTTTCAATTACAGCTTCTTTGCTCAAGTAAATTGTTTTACCTTCCACGTTTTTTTGAGTAAGAACTTGCAATTCATAATGAAACTCTTCATGTATTGAACTTACTTTGTAATCTCCCATGTTACCATTTGGATTGTCTGTCTCAAAAACCAAATCAGCATTTTCCACTATATGATCTGCTTTATTACAAAACAATTTTTTAACAGCTTTAAAATACTTATCATTTTCCCCATTTATATTTATTTTTGTATTCCTTCTCTGTCGCGCTACATCGTCACCTGATGCATCTTCTATAAGTTTTAATTTTTTGTTATAAATAAGATGCTCGAGAGATTTTTTATTATTTTGGTCAAATTTTAAAGTCAAGTTACACATAATCGTTTCTAGCACTACATTTGGTATTGCAAGTTCATAATCGTTGTAGTAAAATTGTTCTCGGATAAATGACAAATTCTTCAAAATATATCCTGGTTTCTGCAGTTCAAACTCTTTCGCTTTATCGTCAACACATTTCGCAAATAGCGCTAGCTCTTCCTTGGGGTATTCTAAATAAAATGCGCGTACAAACACGAATACATGTTCGTAATCTTGGCTTTTGCTTTTAATTAAACGTTTAACAATTGATTTAGCAAAATCGCACGCCGACATAGACTTCCACGAATCACTACATAACTTAATCACTTTTATTATAAATCGCACATCATCTAATGAAAAATTTTCCTTTTTTCCTGTAATCAAAAAACAAATCTCATCAATAGCAGTTCCGTCCATGTTTTGTAATTGACCTGCAGTTCCCAACCCAGATACCAAAGTGACAGCAGTTAATAAACTATAAACTTCATCGTTTAACTTTAACACGTTACTCTCACTCTTGTATTGACAACCAAAACCAATTCTTTTCTGAATAATTTCTGTATGGCCTTTTAAAGAAACATCTTGTGAGAGAAATTTATTGCTGTGACAAATCCAATCACCACAGAAAAATAGAAAATGCTCATATCTTCTTTCCTCATCTTTATCTTCTTTCATTGCTGCCAAATTTTCAATTACAGCTTCTTTGCTCAAGTAAATTGTTTTACCTTCCACGTTTTTTTGAGTAAGAACTTGCAATTCATAATGAAACTCTTCATGTATTGAACTTACTTTGTAATCTCCCATGTTACCATTTGGATTGTCTGTCTCAAAAACCAAATCAGCATTTTCCACTATATGATCTGCTTTATTACAAAACAATTTTTTAACAGCTTTAAAATACCGATGATTTTCATCATTTGTTCTTTCATTTCTTCTTTGGTCAGCATTATTTAAAGCTTGACCACTTGGTATAAGTTTTAATTTTTCGCTATCAATAAAACGTTTGAGAGATTTTTTATTATTTTGGTCAAATTTTAAAGTTAAGTCAAACAGATTCACTTCTTTCATTTCACCTTCTAGCTGACAGTCGTCGCAGTGAAATTGTTCTAAAACAAGTGGCAAATTCTCCAAAATATATTCAGGTGTGTACTGTTCAACTTTTGTAACTTTTGTATTTTTAGCATTCTTTTCATCTTTTTCTTCTGTTTTATTAACAACATTTATAATACCTATAGACTGTTTTTGCTGCAAGGAAAAATTACTACCTTTACTTGGATTTTTTTCTAACGAACTCTTAATAAAGCCATCCATAAAAAATTCGTTAAATGTATATTCTTTGTCTCCATCCTTCGTTTTTATTACCATCGAATCTAGTTGCCATAATCTCTTATTCATACTACTTTTGAAACTTTTGAGACTGGTTTTTAATTTATTGTTATCCGAATAATTATTCATATAATTTGAATACATTTTTTTAAATAATATTGAAACTTTTCCAGTATCCAAATTACCTAATGCAACCAAAAAATTTGTTTTCAATTTGAAAAATTCATTCTTGCGCCCATAATATAATTGATCAAATTTCTTCATTTTGAATTTTATAAAATCTAGTTTTTCATTAAAATCTCTAAAAAGTTTATTATATTCATCCGATTTTTTTATTGTTGCTACTATCTCATCCAATTTTTCTACTTTTACTGCCTTTTCATTCAATTCTTTTATTCTTGCTACCGGTTCACCCAGTTCTTTTATTTCTCCTAACTTTTGACACAACTCTTCTATTTTTACTTCTGATTGATTCAATTTTTTTGTTTCTTCTTTTATTGTTGCCACTATTTTATCCAATCCTTTCATTTTGTCTGCCTTTCCAACCAATTCTTTTATTTCGTCGTTTAATTTATTATTTAAACTTCCTAGTTCATAGAGTATTTTTTCGTCATCTTTGCCAACTTTTAAATCATTATGGACATTTTCTGCATCATTACTGTTTTCATAAATCTCGCGATTATGCCTACGTGTACAGTAATCTTGTTGCTCTCTACAGTTGTTAGAATATATTAGTGTACCAACTTTACAAATGAGATTATCAACCTGGAATTTATTTTCCTCAAATTCATCATTGATTTTAGAATATTTCTCTTGGAATTCTTTTTCTTTTTCATTAATAAAATTACTTATAAAAGCAATTTTAGCCAGAAAACCCGAACTTGTATCATCATCTTTATTGGGGTAGTTGGATAAACACGTTTCTGTCTTATTAAACCCCGAAACCAAATCGTGAAATTGTTTATACTGCAATTTATTTCCAAATCTATCTAAAATATAATATAAATTTGTCCAAGACAAAGACATGGTTTTACTAGCTATATTAATATTTTGAATTTGTTTATCAGATAAGAGATCTGCAAGTTCCTGTGATTCGAGTATAAAGTTAACTGCATAATTTAATCTCGGCAAACATAGATAATTGATATTTTTTCCTTTACTGGTATCATCTGGGTTTTTGTCTTCTTTCAAAACATCTTCGAGCATTTCTCGTACATCTCGTAAACATTTGCTAAAACCATTAATGTCAAGCTTTTCACGTTTCTTATCGTTATCGGCGTTATTGTTACTGGAATTTTTGTAAATCGAAAACAGCTGTTTTATGGAATCTTCGCCAAAACGAACACATCGAAATATCGGATCAAGGTTATAAGCAAAGATATCACTGTGTTCAATTAAATAAGATAATAATTCTTTTTGTTCATCCTTTGATTTTTCAAAAATAAAAGCAAGCATTACTGCGATTTGTTTGGGGTCTTGCTTATCATAATATGACGATATATCGATATCCATCATTTTAACAATATTTTTTTCTAACTTTGTTCCAGAGTCTTCAAATTCTTTCAACTTTGTTAAAACTAAGCAGGCTGCATTACGAGCCATATTTGTACTCGGTACACGGCTAAATACATATTTTCCAAGAGATAAAATTTGTTCTCTCGAAAAGCATTCCATATGTTTACCAACAAAACATATAATACTAGATTTGACATTATTATAAGTAGGAATCCTATACAAATCATCAAGATATAAACTTTTTAACCAATTCACGTGCTTAGAAAAATCCAAATCAGAATTCCATTTTAATAATTCAATGAGTTTAAGTGAATCTAATTCATCAAGCGCAATATTGGAAAAAGTGCTAACGTCACCTTGCGCTACACAGCTTAAGTGATTTTCAAATAATATTTTGATAGATACAGCATTAAGTTTAGAATAATCAATTTTTGAAATTTGTTCCGTAAGGTTCCCATGTTCTTTATAAAAAATTGCATTAACTACATCTTCTGATAGATTGTCGTTATTCAAACCTAGATACTTTATAATTGTGTTACTAAACTGCTCTAAAAATGTTAATAGGATTTGGTTTGTATACTTTTTGTTCTGCTGAAACATTTCTTTAATTATAGACACATCAATTATACCTACATTTCCCCATTTATCGGTCAATAGTCTTTCACTAAACATATTTAGTTCCCACAATTTGAGCAACAATTCTGCTGCATCCTTATTTGTAAAATCTTCTTCTCTTTTTTCCATTTTTCGAGTAAATAAAACATGTACAGTATTGATATTGAGTAAATCTAATTTTAAAAAATTAAGATCAATCGACTTCGCAACATTTTCATGATTACTTATAAGCCAACTGTATATGTTTTTATATTCGGGCTTACAATCGTTACTATTTACAACATTAAATATCGCTTTTAATATATTTATATTTTCAATGACTAATTTAATTTGATCATCGTTTAACAACATACCCGCCTTTTGAAACTTAATTAGGGTATCTAAAAAAAGCTTTGCTTTTTCATTTTCATCTTGATTTGTGTCTTTATTAAAATTAGATATGACACTGTTCGCTTCTTCATTCAATTCTTTTTCTACAGTTTGACTTTTTAATACTAACTCCATAAGATCTTCAGCCGATATATCGGTATCATAATCATCAGGTATATTATATTTTATATTTTTTATTTTATCTTTAACCTTTTTACGGGTTCCAGGATCAAATTTCCACTCGTAATCGACTTCCTGTATACGACCAAATTTATACTCATTACTTGTTGTGTATCCACTTTGATCTAATTGTATCTTTTTTGTTTTCAACTCAAATGCCAACAACTTTAATTTTTGTTTCAAATCGCCGTCCATATTTCCATAAGCATTATAAAGAGGGGCATAAACAAAACCTCCTTGACCAATAAACAAAGAATTATCGTAAGTTAAATTATCTAAATTGTGATCAAATCCAATAGCAACTATTTGATTTCCATGGTCCGCGGCCGAAATAGAGTCACTTATAGAAATTGACCCTCTAGCGTAACATTTACATCCTTCTTCATCTATTTTCAATCTTTCAATTAACTCTTTTCCTAATAATTTATTTAGCATAAAATCAACAAATTTATAAGGACAGCGTTGATCTTCGATTTTGTCGGGTTTGTAGTCATTAAACACATTCAACTCTGGATTTGACAAATCGAATAGAAATTTATCGCAATTTAATTTTATAATGTCTAAATCCATCTGCGTTAATAACTTTCTATTATCGATCAGAACAATCTGTAGCAACGCCTGAAAAAAGTAACACAAATAATAACCGTATCCAGGATCACATTCAATATTGTCATTTACTAGTTCCTTGCTAAAATCTTTATTTTTTAACTTAAGTTTAAACTGTTCATTTATATGATCACGTTGATTGCTTCCTATTAATGTTTTCAAACCCGACCCATTTACTGTACTTACACTATCACCAAAAAAAATACTAACCGGATTTCGTTTTTGATTGTCTTTTACTAATTCATACATGTCTATATCCTTATATCCAGCAAATGCTAAAGCCCAAGTTTTAACTTTGTTTGAACTGACACGATCAAGAGTTGCTGGTAAATCAGTTCCAACTCCATCAGATTTATAGATATTATTAGCAATTGTATATGCATTATCACCTATTTCTCTCTCTATGTCAATTAACAACTGACGAACTGATTCTATGTCTTTAACGTTGTATTTCTTGTTTTTGCCTAATTTTACGTCTTCTTCTAAGTGTGCCAATTTATCTAGGAGATTGTTAAACACTTCCTCTAACTCCAGTGTATATTTACGATTACATATTCCCCCATCGACAGCGGTTATCGCAGCTTGTGATCTACAAGTATTAACCGCTGAAGTCACAAGTTTTACATTTTTTAAAGATATTCTTGTCCCTACTTGAAACAGTGGTGCGACAAAAAGCATTCCATTGCTTTTATCACCGGAATCCTTATCCGTTATCATTGCCGTTGTATGAAAACGAACTTTACTTTCGTAAACTTCTGATTCTAAATCTTTTTTGTTTTCCATGATAAAATTACCTCCCAATTTATACAAACGTTATTTGTAAAAAAACATATTGTTTATTAATATATTAATATATTAATATATTAACATCAAAAAATGCAACTGTCAATTAACAAATAAAAATTTCTACATAAAACTGTTCTTTTTAATAATCTATCAAACAAAGATTATAAAAAGAAGATGATATATTCACTGTTACAAGCAACCACTAAATTCTTGCTTGTCAAACAAAAAATAAAATTTTTATGAGCTTGCTTTTATTAGCAAAAATCAAAACTTATTTTCGATGATAAACCAAAATTCTTTGTTTATCAAGCAGCAAACAAAATTTTTTTAAAGAAAATAATTTTAGAAAAAAATAAATGATAACAAAAAATTAAAGAGAAGCAAGAGACAGGGAAATAGTACGAACAAAAAAAGAAGCACGGAAGGCAACAGGAGTTTTGAAAAGCGGGCAGAGATGCCGCGCCAACGATTAAATTTCAAAAATGTATTTTCGACAATATGCCGCAAATGATATAAAGCAGAATCAAACTTTCGTTTGGATTTTCGATTGGATTTTGGCGAAATGACGGTCTTAATGCCAAGTTTTTCAGCGTAATTAATAATTGAATTTGTATCATAAGCCCGATCTCCAAGCAAAGTGTCGAGCTTAATTTTTTTTATTAAATCGAGTGTAACACCACAATCCGCCATTGTTCCGGCGGTTGTTTTTAGATTGATCACTCTTCCTTTGAAGTCTACTGCTATGTGGACTTTCGAACTGAGCCCTCTTTTGTTTTTGATATAGCCTGATTTTCGCCGCGAGCCCCAGCTATATTTTTGCATAACTCGAGTCTATTATTAGCCATTCAAAGCTCACATCACCTTTCAGTATCTCAAATAATTTTTTCCACATGCCTTTTCGTTGCCATTGAATAA
>CAMKTI010000023.1 GCA_946415665.1 uncultured Clostridia bacterium | reverse complement strand
CAAACCAAAAAAACCATGTTGCCACATAAATTCCCATAAAATAAATTGTTAAAACTATAGCCGAAGCAATAATTCCAAAGACAAGAATCGCTGTTAAAACCCATTCTCTCTCGTAGAAATAATTATATCTATTTCTCTCGATTTGAAGTTTATTTTTACATGAACTTAAATAATCACAAAAAAGTTGTTTATCTTCTTGAAGGAGACTTTCATCCAGCATTTTATGGAATTGCAAAAAAAAGTTATAACGTTCTTGATTAGAAAGTAACGTTAACAGTAAGTTAGGATCAGGGAAAGAAGTGTACAAAACCATCATTCTACGTATATAAATTAAACAATTTAAACACTGTAACTTAATTGATACGGCAAATTTATTACTTATCAACAAAGTTCTTATATTACTATCCGATACATCTTGAATCCGTTTCAAAAATAAGGCTTTTAAATCATCATAATCCGAAATACCATTAAACAGTTTCATATGTTCTTTTGAATGAATATTATTTAATATTAATTTTCTGTTTGATTTTGATATTTTATTATTTGTTACTAAACCTGTAACCTGATCATAATCTTTATCTTGGCCGTTTAAGTTAATGTAATCATCATTGTAGCATCCAAAATTATTTATTAAAGACATGTCTAACAAACATGTATAATAAAAAAATTTTTTTGCATTAAGACAAGATTCTAGCTCTGTTTTATCTTCAAGACTATCCAACTTTTTTGCTTTCTCTTGTGCTTCTTGTGTCGTTTTAAATCCTAACTTATTCATTTTATCGATAATCTTGTCAAACTGTTTTGTCGTTTTAATGTTGAAATTTTTTAACATACGTTCATAACTATAAATTCTTTCTGCATCGAAATCAGCTTGTGTATATTTTTCATCTTTATAATCGTGCAATTTTTTATTTTGCTGGCCTGTTTTTTCTATTATTTCGTGCTGTAATGCAGTAATTTTATTAACTATGGTATCAAACTCTTCTATCGTTTTAATTCTAAAGTCCATTAACACATTGTTAACAATCTGTATGGCCATCTCTTTGTCGTCTTTGTCGTTTTTAAAGTTGTTTAGTTCTTGCTTCTTGCGTTTTATGTCTAATTTTAGAGATGCAGCTTTTTTAACCATTTCATCAAGCTGTTCTGTGCTTTTTATTTTAAAATTATTTAACGCGTTCCAATAACAAAAAAACTTTTTTCCACTAAGAAACAGTTCTAGCTTTTCTTTATTACTAAAATCACTCTTATCAATTTTTTCAATTTGACTTCTTGCATTTTCTGGTGATATATATCCCAATTCAAACATTTTGTTCAAAATATCATCAAATTGTTTGATTGTTTGAATTTCTAATTTGGTATTGATTAAGTTTTCTGTTTCTTCAACCTCATTTTTTAACTCTGGATTTTTATCAAGCAATCTTTTTAAATTTTCATTTTGAACAAGATGTAATCCACTTGATTGATTGATTGATTGCGGCGTTTTCATTTTTTTCTTGTTCTCCATTTTTTATTTCACCTGCTTCGTTCATAGCAAACACTCCTTTTTGATAAAAAAATAATATTTAATTTAAACACAAATTTATTTTAACACATAGAAAAATTTATGTCAAGAGAAAAAATATTTTTTTAAACAAAATTTAGCTTCCAACATTAATTTTTTCGTATAAATCATGGAGTGTAATAAATTTTTTGCTATGAGATTTGTTTCTTATAAAATAAATAGATTTCGAATCAAATTTTTGGCAAATTATTTTTTTTGGCGCGTCGACAAACATAATTTTTATTTTCTGATTAACAAAATTTTTTTTTGCCAGCTCATTAATTATTTTTTTTGACAAAAATCTATCCTGCTTAAATTTATTTGCCATAAAAATTATTTGCGCGTGCCCAAGATAAATTTTTTTTTCCGACTTTTCCTCAATTTTTTTAATCGCACTAGCAAAATTTTTTCCGATTCCGACTTTCACATTTTTTTCATTATCATTATTTTCCTTATCAAAAAAATTAAAATCACTTTCCAAAATATCTAATTCAAAATCATTTTTTTTATTTTTATCCAACCCAATCGCGATTACAAAATTTCTGTTTTCTAACTCAACTAAATCTTTGCCGCCAAAAAATATAATTACAAAAAAAATTACGCACCAAAAAAAAATTTTTAAGCCTTTTATTTTAAATCACCCGACCTAAAAATATTTTTCATGACAAATAAACTTAAAAACAAAAAATAAATTAAACTTCCAAACAAACAAATCATCAGCCACAAATTTTTTTGCGAAATCAAATTAAAAACAAAAATCAAACCCAAAATCAAATCACCGTTTTTACCACTCAAATTTCTAAACAACTTTTTTATAAAAAACAATTTTCCTGCCAACAAAATAAAAAACGAAACAATTACAAAGCTAATAACAAAAAAATCTTGTCCCTGAATAAATCCTCCGGGCAAATCCGTCAAACTCATAAATTTTAAAATTCCTAATCTCATATCAAAATTTATTTTTAAACGCATGACATAAATCAAAACAAATATTACAAACCAAACAAAAAATACCGCCCGCAATATTTTTCTCTTATCAACTTTTTTTTCTCTTCCATCATAAAAATCCAACAAAAATAAATAATCCAATTGCGAAAAAATAAATATCCCATCAAAAATTTTTTTCCAATCAAAAAATAAAAACTCATCCTCATAAACAATTTTTTTCAAGCTAAACAAATTTATGACAAAAAAAATTATCAACGGCAAAATTAATAACCAAACCAAAATTTCACATAATCTCGCGCGAACTTCATATCCTTTTAAAGCTAAATAATTTCCGGCTAAAAATAAAATTAATCCGACAATAAATTTATTCGTTTCAGGCAAAATAAATTTTTTTGCGATTTCCATAAATAAACTTAATTCAAAACTTGCACTCAAACTTATTTTTATTAGCAATAAACCATAAATAAATTTTAAAACATATCCGCTTAAAAAATTTTTTTCTCGCCATTCAATCAATTTAAAATCTAAAATTACAATTGCAAACAAAAAAAATAATAAAAACAACATATTAAAAATAAATCCATTAAAAAATAATTCAGGCAATAAAATTAAACCTAAAGCTAAATTATTTGCCACAAGCAAAATTTCCAATTGCCTCATCGAAATTTTTTCGTTTTCAAAAATTCCCAGCGACATATTTATTTTTCACCAACAAAAATTTTATTTTTAATTAATCATTTTTGCCTGATATTTTTATTTTGATTCGCAAACAGCGGCCTCTTTTTCATTTTAAAAATTACAAATCTAAAAAACGTATCTTCCAAATCATTAAAATTATTTACTTCGCCAGAAACAATCGGATATAAATATGGCATTCCAAAAGATTTTAAACTTACTAAATGCGTCAAAATAATTAAATTCGCGATTAAAAAACCAAACAAACCAAATAAACCTGAAAAAATAATTATAAAATATTTTAATAATCTCAAAGCCGAAACAAAACTTGCATTGGGAATACAAAAACTACAAATTGCAGTCAAAGCAATAATAATTATTATAATCGGACTAACTAAACCAGCTTCGACTGCTGACTGTCCAATAATTATTCCGCCCACAATTCCTATCGTGCTTCCAATCGGATTTGGTAATCTAATTCCTGCCTCACGCAATAATTCAAATGCTAATTCCATTATTATAATTTCTAAAAAACTTGAAAACGGAACATTTTTTCTTGCTTCCGCTAATTTTAATGCCAACTCAATCGGAATCATATTCGGATGATATAAACTCAAAGCTAAAAAAAATCCTGGCAAACAAATCGAAACTATCGCCGCAATATATCTCATAATCCGTAAAAAATTCATAATTTGCCATCGCTCATAATAATCTTCAGACGATTGAAAAAAAGTTGGCAGTGTCGCTGGCACAATTAAAACAAACGGTGAATTATCACAAATAATTATTATTCTACCTTCCAAAATTGCCGAAGCACTTTTATCTGGCCGCTCAGTTAATTGTGATTGGGGAAAAATCGATTTCCATGACATATCCAAAAATTGCTGTAAATATCCTACGTCCAAAATTGCATCGATATTTATTTTTTCAAGTTTATCTATTAAATCATTTACGATTTCATCTCGCGCAACATTTTTTAAAAAAACGATGGCTATATCAGTTTGGCTTCGTTTGCCGATTTGCATTTGTTTTATTTTGAGATTTATATCTCTTATTCTTCGCCTGATTAATGCTGTATTTTTTCTCATACTTTCTGTAAAAGAATCTTTCGAGCCGTAAACAACGGATTCGATTTCACAACTTTCAATGCCTCGTCCGGGAAATTTCTTGCTCGAAATAATAATCGCTGTGTCAAATCCGTCAAATAATAAAACCGTGTTGCCAGACAAAATTTCTAAATTTATTTTATTAATTTCTTTTTCTTCCTTAAAATCCGCCGTCGTTATCCCAAAATTTTTCATTTCGCCAAAAATATTTTTTCCCGAAAACAAAAAAAAACTGCGAGTCAAACGTGTAATTATTTGTGTATCAATTAATTCACGATCAACAAGCATATCTATATAAGCCACACAAAAAAAAATATTTTTTTTCCCACCAACCGGAATTTTTTTTATTACAAAATCGCCACAGTCAATAAAATTTTGCTTAAGCAAATTAATATTTTTTTCGAGATTATCATCCAACAAAATAAAATCACTTCGCTTTTTTTTACATTATTATTCCCAGTTTCAAAAAATATTTTTCCTCAGCAAAAACAAATTTGATATCAATGACTTTCTAGATAGTGTCAACACGAGAAAAATTCAAAAGAATGACAAATACATAAAGGTACAACGGAAATAAATAGAAGCGACTAAACCATCGAGTGTTTTAACATAACGAATGATAATAAAATGCCAACATTTAAAAGCAAGGAAAGTATTTTTGATAATATATCTAAAGCGATAAAGTTTATGATTATAATCACGTTGTTCAATTCTGTTACGCTTAGGATGAATAATCGGTCTTATATTTTGCATAGCAACATAAGGCAAAATTTTGTTATTATCGTAGGCACGATCCGCAAAGACTAAACTTGCGTCGAGATTTTTGATCAAGTCAATAGCTTCTTTACAACCGGCATGTGTTTCTTCTATAAAAATAAATTTTGTGGACATACCGCGCTCATTGACGGCTAAGTGTATTGTAGAATTGAGCCACCGTTTATCTTTGATATGGCCTGATTTTTGTCGCGAACCACGAATGCATGCTGATGTGCTTTCACATAACTCGAGTCTATCATTAGCCATTCAAAGTTTTTATCACCTTTCGGTACCTCAAATAATTTTTTCCACATACCTTTTCGTTACCATCGAATAAATCTTTGATGAACCGTACCCCACTTGCCATAATCCGGCGGCAAATCCATCTACGGAGATCATGTTTTAAATATCCAACTGCATTGATAAACTTCCGATTGTCTTTAGCTATTCCTGCATATTATCCGGGCTGGCTTGTTAGGCGCGGTTCTATTAGCTTTCACTTTGCATCACTTACATCAAATCTGTAGTATATCCTTTCTTTCATTTTTATTTTTGTTCCTTTTTTTATTTTTCTCCGTTACATTTTATTTTATAGATTATTTTTTTTCTTGCCTTGTTGATTGTTTTTTTCGTGTAGACAATATCTAGAATAAAGTAAACACAAAACAAAAAACATCCGCGCAGAATTTTATTTTGTCGCGGATTTTTTCCGTTTATTAAACATGCAAATTAACCTTTAAATTAATTTTGACCATTATTTGCCTTTTTATATTTCAAAACCACACGCGAAATATTTAAAGCATGGTCAGCAATTCTTTCCAAATTATTAATCGCGTCAAAAAATGCAACACTCAATTTTGGTTCATAATTTCCTTTCGATAACCTGCTTATAGTTTTATTTCTCAAATTTTTTTCTAGTGCGTCAACTTTTTGTTCTAACAAAACCGTTTTCTGCGCCGTCAATTTATTATTTTCCTCCAGCGCTTTTATACTCGAATCATAACATTCAAGCGTCAAATCAAATAATTCTTGCAACTCATTTTTTTCTTTTGCTAAAAAACTTAATTCCTCGCCTTTTAAATATTCAGCCACTTCGGCAAGATTTTCACAATGATCTCCGACACGTTCAATATCATTTACCGTATGAAATAACTTTGTCATAAATTTATTTTCTTTTCGCGCCATATTAATATTACATATTTTAACCAGATATTTTATAATCGCATGACTTAAAATATCTATTTGTTTTTCGCGTTCTAAAATTTCTTTTATCAAATTTTCTTTTGGCTCAAACAAAATTTTTATACATAGCTTTAAATTTTTTTCTGCCATGTAACCCATTCGAATTATTTCTTTGACACAACTCTGAACAGCAAAATTCGGGTTATTTAAAATTCTGACATCCAAACGTGCAATACTATCTCCAGCTTCATCTTTTATATTTTTTACTAAAAACTCAGCAATTTTTATTATCCAATCACTAAACGGATAAAGCAAAAACGTCGTCGAAAGATTAAATACGCTGTGAATAATACTTATCTGTGTCGCATCGACAAAATTATTTCCTAAATCCGGTCTTATAAAAACAAAATATATAATCGCGATAAAACTAAAAATTAAACTTCCGATTAAATTAAAAATCAAATGCAAATATGCCGTCGCTTTCGCATTTTTTGACGTTCCAATACTCGAAAATAAAGTCGTCACACACGTTCCTATATTTTGTCCCATTATTATATAAACCGCACTATTCCATGGGATTAAATTTAAAATTGCCAACGACTGCAAAATTCCTACCGACGCGGCACTGCTATGTAAAATTGCTGTGACTATTATTCCTGTTAACATTCCTAACAATGGATTTTTTCCCATATCGGCAAAAGCATTTTTTATATACGGTAAATCTTTTAACGGCACACATGCCTCAGTAATTTGATTCATGCCCATAAATAAAATTCCAAATCCGGTTATTATTAAACCTGTCTGCTTAAATTTTTCTTTTTTGCAAAATAAAAACATACCTGCGCCAATTCCAACTGATAACGGAGCTAAATTACTTGGACTAAAAATCCCTAGCCATTCAACACTCGAAATTAACCAACTTGTAACTGTCGTTCCAATATTTGCTCCCATAATTATTCCGACTGTCTGCGATAAATTCATTAATCCTGCATTTACAAATCCAACTGTCATAACTGTTACAGCCGTGCTACTATGAACTAATCCTGTCACAAGCGCTCCGACTATTACGCTCATAAATTTGCTTTGTGTTAAAGCTTCGAGTATTTTTTTCATTTTAGAGCCAGCTACTTTTTGTAAACCATCTGCCATAATTTGCATGCCGTATAACAACAAACCTAAGCCGCCAACAAAAACAAATAATATTTTAAAATAATTAATATCACCCATTAAAATTTATTGCCGAAAATCCGTAAAAAAATCACAAAATAAACTTTTATTCCCGTATTATGTTTGTGATCTTATAACTCCTGGATGTTTTTCGGCAACATCCTCCCTGTTTTATTTTTTTTATTAACCTAAATTATAATTTATTATATTTTTTAAATCTACAAATCCAAGTCGTTTTATCATATTTATATATTTTTTTCTTGCCATATTTTTTCTATCAATAAAAGTTAATTTTTATTATCTTCGCTTTCACGATTATTTTCTTTTAATTTAACATCAATAAGTTTCGCCCTAACTTTTTCTATTCTATTTTTTTCCACACACTCTACTATAAATTCTAAACCATCTGTTTTTATGACTTTGTTTGCCTTTGGAAAATATCCAAGTACACCTATTAAATATCCCCCTATCGAATCAAACTCTTCTGATTTTAAATTAATATTTAATTCCTGGTTCACGTCGTCTATTTTCGTACTTCCGTCAATTATATACTCATTTTCTTTTATGCGCTCAATCTGTTTTTCATTCTCATCATATTCATCCGAAATATCTCCAACGATTTCTTCAACCAAATCCTCTATCGTTATAATTCCAGATGTTCCACCATATTCATCTAAAATTATTGCCATTGGAATTTTTTTCACCCGCATAACTCGAAATAATTCTCCAATAGGTTTATATTCATACGTAAAAAATGGCTTTCGTAAATATTTTTTTAACTCAAAATTACTTTGATCAGCATTAAAAACAAGATCTTTTAAATATAAAATTCCAATTATATTATCTATGCTTTCGTTATAAACAGGAATTCTTGATAAACCTTCACCCTTAAATAAATTTAAAATATCTTTATATTCAGTCGTTAAATTTATTGCAATTACATCTGTTCTCGGAATCATAATATCTTTTGCTGTCGACGAACCAAATTCAAAAACATTATTTATCATTTCTTTTTCATCAACTTTAAGTATACCTTCTTCATGTCCAACATCTACAATTGTTTTTAAATCTGATTCCGTTACAACCGGCACTTTTTTTTCTTGTTTCATTCCAAATAAAATCAACAATCCATTTGTTACTAGATTTAACATAAAAACAACAGGTGTCAAAATCCATGCGAAAAACATAATTATTTTTGCTGTGCCAAGCGCGACTTTATCAGGATTTTGATTTGCAAAATTTTTTGGTGTCACCTCAGAAAAAACTAAAATTAAAAACGTTACAAATGCTGTACTTAAAGCAAGAATCACATTATTATTTTTACTTAATTTTATAACTACAGATGTTGCCAATGTAGATGCTAATGTATTTACAAGATTATTGCCAATTAAAACCGTGTTTAATAATTTTTGTGGCGAATCCAATATTTTTTTTACTTTATCCGCATTTTTTACTTTTTTATCTAACATACTCCTCAAATGGATTTTATTTAATGATGTAAAAGCTATTTCTGCTGCCGAAAAAAATGACGACAAACCTAAACACAAAAAAAACAGAACCAGTTTTGTATAACTGTCTGAATCCACGAAATCACTCCTTAAAACTGTTTATATAAATTTTTGTAACCACCGAAAATTATATTCAGGCAAAATTTTCAAACCCAAATATATATTAGCATTCTAACACGCAAAAATATTGCTTTTTAACATTCTAATTTATTTTTTTATACATCTGATTAAATCATTAAACATAAACACCGCAAAGATTTATTTTTAAACACTGCTTTTATAAATTTTTTTGTCGTCTTCGATTATCATTCTTTTTTATTTTTTATCATATTCAACTTTTTATTACCAACATCAAACCTTTTTTATCATTCATCTTCATTTTTAATAATCTTTTTTTATTTATTACTTATTTTGGAACACTGTCTCAAGAAATTGCTTTTTTAATTATGTTTGAGTTTCGAAAAAAATTTTTTTAAATAAAAAAGATCTATGTTTTTTTTAACAGGTCTTTTTTATTTGAGCCTATAAAAATGTTTTATGTTCTGATTTTTGATTTTAAAAGCTATAATAATTATTGATTATTTTTGGGAGTGTTAGTTTTGATTCTAGAAAAAATTTTATTTGGCATAAAATATGAGATTATTAATAATAAAAATTTAGATTGCGAGATAAAAAATTTGACAATTGATTCGAGACAAGTTGTAATCGGGTCTATGTTTTTCTGTATAAAAGGTTTAAATATTGATGGACATAATTTTATTGATGAAGCAATTAAACACGGTGCAAGAGCAATTATGATAGAAAATGATTTAAATAATTTTAATTGTGACGCTGTAATAATAAAAGTTGAAAATGTAAGAAAGGCACTTGCTTTTTGTAGCGCTAATTTTTTTGGCTATGATGAAAAAAATATGAATTTAATTGGCGTTACAGGAACGAATGGAAAAACTTCGACGACTTATCTGTTAAAAAAAATTTTAAATGAATATAAAAAAAATGTTGGAATAATTGGGACGATTGACGCAAAAATAAATGATGAGCACATAAATATTTTTTATGCGACATCGACAACGCCAGATGCGATTGAATTGCAAAAAATTTTAAGTTACATGCGAGAAAAAAAAGTTGATGATGTGGTAATGGAAGTTTCTTCGCACGCTTTAAGTTTGCATAAAGTTGATGCACTTAAATTTAAAATCGGTGTTTTTACTAATTTGACGCAAGATCATTTAGATTTTCACGGGAATATGAAAAATTATTTGGAAGCAAAAAAAAAATTGTTTGATTTATGTGATATAGGCGTTTTAAATAAAGATGATGAAGCTTGGAAAGAAATTAAAAAGAATAAAAAGTGTAAATTTGTTTTTTATGGAATAAATAGTGATTGTGATTTTAAGGCAGAAAACATAATTTGTGATAGTAAATTTATAAGTTTTGATTTAAAAATAGATGGCAAGAAAGAGAATTTTTATGTTGGAATTCCGGGCGAGTTTAATATTTATAATTCGTTGGCTGCGATTACGACGGCTTATTGTTTAAAAATTCCGGTTGAGATAATTAAATCGGCGTTAAAAAAAATGACGAATGTACCGGGACGAATGCAAAGAGTTGAATCTGATAAATTTAATATAATTGTTGATTATGCACATTCGCCAGATAGTTTAAAAAATGTTTTGCTGGCGATTAAAAAATTTAATGAAGGTAGATTAATATTGGTGTTTGGTTGCGGGGGAAATCGTGATAAAACAAAAAGAAAAATAATGGGAGAAATTGCTAGCGAGTTAGCGGATTATTTTATAATCACTTCGGATAATCCAAGAATGGAACAGCCGATGAAAATAATAAATGATATAGAAACGGGAATTAAAAAAAATTTAAAGTTTAAATATGAAAAAATTTGTGATAGGCGTGAGGCAATAAAACGCGCGATAGAAATTTATAATGATGGAGATATTATCTTGATAGCCGGAAAAGGACATGAAAATTATCAGATTTTTGCCGATAGGACGGTTTATTTCGATGATGTTGAAGTTGCGAAAGAAATAATAAATTTGTTGGAGAAAAAAAATTAAATATAGGGAGTTATTTTGGTTGAAAAATATTTTTTTGCGAGAAGTTGTTAAAGCTGTAAACGGAAAATTTTTTGGTGATGAAAATAAACTTGATGAAATGATTTGTGATGTAAAAATTGATTCGAGAAAAGTTTGTAAAGGAAGTTTATTTATAGCGATAAAAGGTGAAAAATTTGACGGACATGATTTTATTGATCAGGCTTTTTTGAATGGAGCGGTTTGTGTTTTAAGTGAAAAAAATTTGGATATAGAAAAAAATTTTATAAAAGTTGAATCTTGTAAGCAGGCTTTAATGGATTTGGCTGAGTATTATAGAAATTTATTTGATATAAAAGTTATTGGGATTACAGGAAGTTATGGAAAGACGAGTGTAAAAGATTTGACGGCAGATATTTTGATGGAAAAATATAATGTTGTTAGAACGATGGGAAATTTTAATAATAATATTGGGTTGCCGTTAAGTGTTTTTGAATTGAATGATGAGACGGAAATTTTAGTTTTAGAAATGGGAACGAATCATTTTGGTGAGATAAATGTTTTAAGTAAAATTGTTAGGCCGGATATTTGTGTAATAAATAATATTGGCGTTGCGCATATGGAAAATTTTTTAAATCGCGATGGAATTTTAAAAGCTAAATGTGAAATTTTTGATTATGCGAATAAAAATTTTATAAGTATATTAAATGGCGATGATGAATATTTAAGAAAAATAAAATTGGATGAAAAGCGAGTGTTTTATTGTGGATTTGAAAAAAATAATGATATTTATGTTGAGAAAATTAGCGATGATAAAAAAAATTTTAAGGTAAATATTATGGATTGCGAAATAAATTTGGATTTTGCAAATGAGATGTTTGTAAAAAATTGTGTTATGGCGATTGGGATAGGAAAATATTTTGGAGTTAAGGATAAAGATATAAAAAAGGCGATTGAAAATTTTGAGTTTAAAAATATGCGCATGGAATTAATTGATGTGAAAAATAAGTTTTATATTATAAATGATGTTTATAATGCAAATCCGGATGCTATGAAAGGAGCAATTGATAGTTTAGTTTTGTTTGATAAGAAAAATATTAAAAAGAAAATTTGTATTTTGGGTGATATGTTTGAGTTAGGTGATGATGCCAAAGAATTTCATGAGGAGATAGGAAAATATATAGATAATAAAAAAATTGATTTGGTAATTTGTATAGGAGAGCTGGCGAAAAATATTTTTGATGGAATGAATAAAATTAAAAAAAAATATTTTAGAGCTAAAGAAGATTTTTTTGATGAAATAGATAAATTTGATTTTGATGAAAGTGTAATTTTGATAAAAGCGTCGAGGGGGATGAAATTTGAAGAGATTGTAAATAAATTTGTTAGTTGATTAAAATTAATTTGAACAGGAGAGTTTTTTTGTGGAGCCGATAATTGTTTTATATGCAGTGATTATTTCGTTTGTGATTAATATTTTAATTTGCCCGGTTATGATTAAATTTTTAAGGATATTAAAATTTGGGCAGCAAATAAGGAATGATGGACCGAAATCGCATTTAAAAAAAAGTAATACACCGACGATGGGCGGAATAATTTTTTTGATAAGCGTAGTTTTAACTTCGAGTTTGTTTTTAAAAAATAATCGCGAGGGAATTTTGATTTTAATAAATATGATTGGTTTTGGTTTAATAGGATTTTTAGATGATTTTATAAAAATAATAAAAAAGAGATCGCTGGGATTAAGGGTTTATGAAAAAATTATTTTGCAGGTGATAATGCTTGCTTTTTTTTTGTTTTATATAAATAAATTTTTATGTCTTGATGATTATGTAAAAATTTATGTGCCGTTTATGAAAAATAAATTTATTGATTTGAATATTTTTTTTGCGCCGTTTATTTTTTTTGTAATATTAGGAAGTGTAAACGGAATAAATTTAACTGATGGACTTGATGGATTAGCATCGGGTGTGACACTTTTAGTTAGTATTTTTTTTATGTATATGGGATTAAAATTAAATAATAAATCTTGTTTAATTTCAGGGACGGTCGTTGGAAGTTTATTTAGTTTTTTATTATTTAATTCTTATCCGGCAAAAGTTTTTATGGGTGATGCAGGAGCATTTGCTTTAGGAGGATTTATTTCTGCGGTTGCTATTATTTTAAAAATGCCGTTGTTTTTGTTGATAGTTGGTTTGGTTTATGTTTTAGAGAGTCTTTCGGTGATCTTGCAAGTTTGTTATTTTAAAATTACGCACGGAAAAAGAATTTTTAAAATGGCACCGTTGCATCATCATTTTGAATTGTGTGGATGGTCTGAAACGAAAGTTGTTGGAGTTTTTTATTTTGTAACGGCGATTATGTGTTTGATTGGATTAATTGGATTTAAAGTTTAAAAAAATTTGGAGTTGGGAATTTTGGATTTTAGTAAAAAAAAAATTTTGATTTGTGGAATGGGCAGGAGCGGAATTGCTTCTGCTATTATTTTGAAAAAAATTGGCGCGAAAATAATTATTTGTGATAAGAGAGAAAAAAATGATTTGAATTTAAATAAAGAATTGCTTGATGTTTATTTTTGTTTGCAAAAAGATATGGATAAAAAAATAATTGATGATTTGGATTTAATAATTTTAAGTCCGGGAGTAAAAAATGATTTGGATTTTTTAGTTTATGCGCGAGAAAAAAATATTAAAATCTGGTCTGAAATTGAATTAGCTTATAGGATTGGTTTTAAAAAAAAAATTATTGGAATAACAGGAACGAATGGAAAGACGACGGTGACGAGTTTGGTTGGAGAAATAATAAAAAAATATGATAAAAATAGTTTTGTTGGGGGAAATATTGGAGTAGCTTTAACGCAAAAAATTTTGGATTTGGATTTGATTAATAAAAAAAATTGGGATTTAGAAAGATTAATTGTTGCGGAAATAAGTAATTTGCAATTGGAAAATATAGAATTATTTAAGCCGAAAGTTAGTGCGATTTTAAATATTACTCCGGATCATTTGGATTGGCATAAAACTTTTGAAAATTATGTTTGTGCGAAGGAAAGAATTTTTGAGAATCAGGATGAAAATGATTTTTGTGTTTTAAATTTTGACGATGATGTTTGTAAAAAGTTAGCGAATAAGATTAAAGCGAAAATTGTTTTTTTTAGTGTGAAAGAAAAATTAGATTCGGGTGTTTATTTAGATAAAAATAAAATTGTGATTAAGAAAAATAATGGCGAAGAAAAAATTTTTATGGATATAAGTAAAATAAATTTATTGGGCGAGCATAATATTTATAATGTGTTGGCAGCGATTGGAATCTGTTGTTGTTTAGGAGTAGATTTAAAAATTATTTACGACGGAATTATAAATTTTAAAGCTGTTGCGCATAGATTAGAATTTGTAAGAGAAATAAATGGAATTAAATTTTATAATGATTCGAAGGCGACAAATGTTGATGCTGGAATAAAAGCGTTGGAAGCTTTGAAAGATAAAAATATTATTTTGATTGGCGGCGGATATGATAAAAAAAATGATTTTTATGATTGGATTAAAAAATTTAATGGCGTAAAAAAATTAATTTTAATAGGTGAAGTGAAAAATAAAATTGCAAAGCAGTGTGATGAATTAGGATTTAAAAATTATTATGTTTGTGAAGATAATTTGGAGTTAGCGATAAAAAAAGCAGTTGAATTTGGAGAAAGCGGAGATTATGTTTTATTGTCGCCGGCGTGTGCAAGTTGGGATATGTTTAAAAATTTTGAAGAGCGTGGAGATATGTTTAAAAAAATAATAAATAAGATGTAAATATTTGGGTGATTGAATGCGAAAAAATAGAGTAAAAAATAGATTTGATGATGAAAAAAAAATTTATGTTAGTAGTTTTGATTATAGCGTTTTTTTTACTGTTATTTTATTAGTTTTGTTTGGGATTATTATGATTTTTAGTGCAAGTAGTTATGTTGCTGCGACAAGAAGCGAATATAATCATGATATGTTTTTGTTTTTAAAGAAACAGGTTTTTGCGGTTGGATTGGGATTTGTTTTAATGATGTTTACGGCAAATTTAAACTATAGAAAGCTAAAAAGATTTGCTTTTTGGTTATATTGTGTTGCTAATTTTTTACTTGTTTTTGTTTTTTTATTTGGAACTGCAAAAAAAGGTGCGCGTCGTTGGATTTATTTGCCGGTCGTGGGATCGTTTCAGCCATCTGAATTAGCAAAAGTTGCGATTATATTATTTATTTCGTGTTTGATAGCGAGTAATAAAAATATATTAAAAGATATCTCGGGGCATATATTTTGTGCTTTTTTTGTTTTTTTAACGGTAATTTTAATTGCGCTGGCAAATTTAAGTACGGCAATAATAGTTAGTTTGATTGGATTCGGAATAATTTTTATTGCAAGTCCGTATACTGCAATTTTTTTTATTTCGGGATTAATTGGAGCTAGCGGATTAGTATTTTATATGTCGCGCGCAAAAGATTTTCGTGGTGGAAGATTTTCTGCGTGGCTTGATCCGTTTAGTGATCCGAGTGCGACTGGGTATCAGATTGTTCAATCGCTTTATGCAGTCGCGTCTGGAGGAATTTTTGGATTAGGATTAGGACAAAGCAGACAGAAATTAGGATTTTTACCTGAGGCGCATAATGATATTATTTTTTCGATTATATGTGAGGAACTCGGATTTTTTGGTGCGATGATTGTATTAATTTTATTTGCGATTTTAATTTGGCGAGGAATAAAAATTGCTGTTAATGCAACGGATTTATTTGGAACTTTAGTTGCGTCAGGAATAGTTATTATGATTGCGAGCCAAGTAATAATAAACGTTGCAGTCGTTACAAATTCAATTCCAAATACGGGAGTGCCTTTGCCTTTTATAAGTTACGGAGGAACTTCTGTTGCGATTATGATGATGTTAATTGGAATTTTATTAAACATATCGAGATATTCTCGGGATTAAAAAATTATAAATATGGCAAACACAAAAATTAAAAACGACTTATATTTTTATAAGCCGTTTTTTTATTTACTCTTGAATATAAAATTTTTTTATGATATTATTAATTTCGTTCGGTTTTTTGTCGAATTTTATTTCGATAAAAAACTGATTGGGGGTATTTTTTCGATCGAAAGTTTGGGTTTTTGATTGTTTTTTGCTTCGAGTTGATTAACTCTATCCTCTAAATTATAAAATAGATCATTTGTCTTCATCAATAATTTAGCAATAATCTCAGTTAATACCTCGTGTTTTTGGATTTGGTCTCGCAATTCATCCAATTCGTATCGTATCTTTTCGGTTTTAGATGTTTGATTCTGCAAATTCACAAAAATTTCACCTCCATTATGTACATGTTTTATTTATGTCGTGTTACAAATAAATGTATGTTTATATGTGAAAGTTTATTACTGAATTGTTATAGTTAATTGTTTGTTGTGTGGAGGTGATTATTTGTTATCAGTTGATTCAGAATTAAATATAGAAGGTTTAAAACGTAACATTGAAACTTTATTTGATGGCACTAATAGCAAGAATGCGAAAACTTTGAAAAAAATTCTGGTGCTTAGTGTTGAGTTAAATGAAATTAGCGGTTCGTGGGTTAATCTTATGTCTCAACATTTTCTTAGAGTTAGGGGAATTTTACTTAGGTATGATCAAGATCCCCACCAAGCTGATATTGATATCGATTGTATTTTAAAGTGTAAGTCGCCAGTGGAATCAGATAAATATGAATTTTTATTGAGAAAAGTCGAATTTCAGTTAGACAAAGTCCCTAAGATTTCAGAACAACGAGAACAACTTAGAGTTCTTAAATGTCACTTTGATGTATATGGTTCAGATCTGTTTTCCACAATAGATTATGAAGCATATAAAGATAAAGTTTCTAATTTATGTAGTTTAGCGGACGAGATTTTCTCAAATGAGTTTCACAAAGCAGATTATGAAGCATATAAAAATAAGGTTGAAAAATTTGAGTGTGAATTTGAAAAATTTAACGAAGGTCTGAAGTTAAAAAATAATGATAATCAAGTTGATGATGGAAAAAAATCAGGTGAAAATAAAATTGGCAATGGCGATGATAGCAAGCGCTTAAAACGCAAAGATGTTGCAGAAGAAAGGTTGAACAACAGCAACTCAGAATATTCTAAGGGCAGGATATGTAACTGTTTAAAAAATATTTTGTTGTGTCGCGTGTTTCTTTGTTTAAGTTTACTCAGTTTATTACTGTTGATAATTTCTGTTTATTGTTTGATCGTTACGGGTATTTTTCTTTTGGCAAGCCTTGTTTTGTATTTTATTCAAAAGACGAAAAAGGATAATGATGATATAAAATCAATGGCGGAAAAGTTAAGTCCAGAATTAAATCAAGAACAGAGTAAAAATTTAATTTCGGTTGAAGTTGATAGAAATCGTGACAAAAGTGTCAAGCAACAAAATAAATTTAGTTTATTTGAACGGGCAAATAATTGAAAAAAATTAAAAACGACTTATATTTTTATAAGCCGTTTTTTTATTTACTCTTGATATAGAATTTTTTT